>ONID01000044.1 GCA_900317765.1 uncultured Eubacteriales bacterium
GATGACGCTCTGGGCGATCCCATGATCAATGATTCCCAGATTCTCGCCATCGGCGCGGCCACCAAGGAAGAGCTTGACAAGATCGCTGCCATGGCTTACAAGGTAAACGAAGTGCTCATCGAGTTCTTCAAGACCATCGGCATCGAGCTGATTGACTTCAAGATCGAATTCGGCAGATTCCACGGCGACGTCATTCTCGCCGATGAAATTTCCCCTGACACCTGCCGTCTCTGGGATGTTGAGACACACCAGAAGCTCGACAAGGACAGATTCAGACGCGATATGGGCGGCGTTGAGGAAGCGTACGCTGAAGTTTTCAAGAGACTGAATCTGAACTAAAGAATAAAGAATTATAACAAACAATAAAAAGGTGTGCTGTACCAGATCTGATGCAGCACACCTTTTTGTCAGTCTAATTCAAAAGCGAACGTTGTTTACGGTCAATTATTTGTCCTCGTCCTCTGTTTCGGGGACTTCCTCGGTCGTCTCGGGAGCGGCTTCAGGAGCAGGAGCTTCCTCGGGCTTTTCTTCTTCGTCCGCGCTGAATTCGAGAATGTAGCCGTCGTCGGTCAGCTTGTCGCTTTCCATATCGTCGTCGGCGAATTCATAGGTATCTTCATCGTCAAGTTCAAAGTCCTCAAAATCGTCGAAATCGTCGAAATCGTCCTCGCAGTAGCAACCGCACTTTTCCTCAAAGAACTTGCCGACCTTCTTGCCGATGCCTTTGAATACTGCCTTGGGGGAGCAGTCCTCTCCGTTTTCGTGTCTCTCGACAACTTCCTTTGCAATAACATATGCAGCTGCGGCAGTGGCGCCCATTGCGACTATTTTCCAGAAATTGCTCATAATATCATTTCCCTTCAGGTTTTTAATTGACAGAACTCATAAGCTCTGATTAGAATAAATTATAACATATAAAAACGAACAAATAGTGAACAAATCAAAATAAATTTCTGTAATTTTTATATATTTTTTCTATTTTAGCATTTTTACTCTTTGTCCTCGCCGTTGACAAGCAGCCTGTAAATATCACCCTTTTTGAGACCGGTCGCTTTGGCGGCCTGCTTTGCCGCCTCGCTGGGCGGCATTCCTCCCGCGATCAGCGAACGCGCCATCTCCGCCGCTTGTTCGGGGGTGTAGTCCTCTTCGGAATCATTCCCGGCAGCGCCTTCGATGATAATCACAAATTCACCCCTCGGTATCTCGCCGCCTTCGGACGAATATCTCGCAGCGGCCTGTGAAAGGGTGGTTCTGATCACTTCCTCGTGCAGCTTGGTCAGTTCCCTTACAATGGCAATACGTCTGTCTCCTAAGGCTTCGTACATGTCGGCAAGCATCGCCGACAGCTTGTGCGGCGCTTCATAGAAAATCATGGTGCGCTTTTCGTCCTTAATCTCGAGAAGGTGCTCGCGGCGGCTCTTTTTGTTGACGCTCAGAAAGCCTTCGAACGCAAATCTGCCTGATGGCATACCCGAGATGGCGAGAGCCGTCACAACGGCGCTGGGGCCAGGGACGCAGGTGACCGTAATTCCTAATTCATGGCATTTGTCCACGATGTTTTCTCCGGGATCGCTGATGGCTGGCATTCCTGCGTCGGTGACCAGCACGCAGTTTTCGCCGTTAAGCAGCCTTGCCGTAATCACTTCGCCGCTGGAGCGCTTGTTGTGCTCGTAATAGCTGATCAGCGGCTTCTTGATGCCGAAGTGGTTGAGCAGCTTCACTGTCACGCGGGTGTCCTCGGCGGCGATAAAGTCGCAGTTCTCCAGCGCATGGAGCGCACGGGGACTTATATCTCCGAGATTGCCTATCGGTGTGCCCACCAGTATCAGTTGTCCTGCCATTTTGCCTTTTCACCGTACCTTCCGTATATTTCGCGCATTTCATCGGAATACTTTCCCACTGTGTCCTCTACCGTAAGAACCGGCAGACATTTTAGACCCGGACTGCCGCCTCTCCGTCCTTCCACAAGCACCAGCCAAGGCTCGGAGCCTGCTCTCTGCTGCACAAGTCGGATGCGCTTGGGTTCGATTCCCTGCTCCCGCATGGCGCAGATGACGTCTGTCAGCCTTTCGGGACGCTGACAGAGACAAAGCCGACCTCCGTATTTCAGCAGGTATCTTGCCGCCCGACAGACGTCGTCCGAATTGCACATCACTTCGCTCCGGGCGATGGTGCGCCCTTGGGTCTTGTTGACAAAGCCCGCACCTGCCGCAAAGTAGGGAGGGTTGCAGGTGACCAGGCTGTATTTTTCCCTCGGCAGGTGCTTTTCGATTTCCCGAAGGTCACATGCAAGCACCTCAAATCTCTCGCCGTCGCCGTTTTCCTCAATGCTCATGCGAGCAAGCCTGCAGCACTCGGGCTGAATCTCCACGCCGGTCACCTTGGCCCTGGGGGCGTCTCCGCAAAGCCAGAGCAGCGGGATGATTCCGCCGCCGGTGCAGAGATCAACGGCTGTGTCTATCCTCTTGGGGGAGGCAAAATCGGCAAGCAGCACAGCGTCGGTGCCGAACCGTGAATTGCGGCTGACATAAATGACCCTGCCGCCTGCAAGCGGTTCTATAGAATAGTCTGTCATTCCATCCATTTCCGTATTAATATGAATCAACTCGCCGGTAATCATAAAATAATAAAACAAATCAAACGGCGGAACGCTCCCGCTTCGGAGACGCTCCGCCGAATGTTCTTCAAATGGTTTCTGCTGACCGGTGTAATACGATCAGACTGCCCTTCGCTTCAGTTAATTACTCAGCAGAGGGAGCTCCGACAGGGCATGTGTCAGCGCAAGCGCCGCAATCAATGCAAACATCGGGGTTGATAACGTAAGGTGTGCCCTCAGAAATAGCTTCTACGGGGCAGCCGGCTGCGCAAGCGCCGCAGCCGATGCAGTCTTCACTGATTTTGTATGCCATAACAGCACCTCCATAAAAAAGTTTGTAGCCTCATTATAACACACTGACTATAAAAAAGCAAGTATTTTGTCTTAATTTTTTAATGAAATATTATTCAAATACACTACTTTTTTACAGATCAGAATGACGTTATCATATTTATTCAACAAATCGTCCGTGCCATCAGTCTTCGTATACGTTCATGACAAGACCTGTTGTTGGCTTGGGATAAAAGTAAGTGGATTTCTGGGGCATTTTCTCGTCAGCGTCCACAATGTCCTTTATATCCTGAATTCTTGTGGGATTGAGGATAAAGCAGCACTGATATCTTCCTTCGTTCACAGCGGAAATGGCTTCCGTGAAGCTGCGGGTGTAGTTGACGCAGTCCTCGTTGTTGCAGTGCATGACACGGTCAATAATAAGCCTGTGAAGAATGCTGATGTCAAGGGTTTTAAGCGCCTTGCTGCTGTCCGGCATGATTTCTTCCATGGCGTTGCTTTCGCTCTTTAACCGCAGCAGATACCATGTGTCGTTGCCGACATACCAAGCGGTTACTTTCTGTTCCGTTCCTTTGTATGCTGCAAGGGCGGATTGAATTCCGCTTACATCCTGATGCTTTTCAATGTGGAAGTTTTCCTCTATGCCTTTCAGGAAGGCATCTACATCGAAATTCTCAGCGTTTTTGATGAGTCTGTGCGTGGGGAAGAGGGTGAACTGATCTTCATCCATGCTGACCAGCATCATCATGACGTAGTCGCAGGGCGAACCCTCGGGAGCACCTGCTTGGCGGCACATGTTGCGGTATTTGAGGGATGTCTCATATCTGTGGTGACCGTCGGCGATGTAGAGATTTCTATTTGCAAAGTCGCTGCAAAGCGCGGTGACGTCAGCCTCATTGTCGATGACCCACAGGCGGTGTGTGCAGTCGCCTTCCACGGCGTTGATATCGGGTTCTCTCCCGGTCAGCTGCTCAAGCCTGGATTCTGTCTGTCTTCCGTTGTCTGTGTAGAGGGAATAGATGGTGCTGATGTTGGCGTGTGTTGCCTGAATGAGGTTGAGTCTGTCTGCCTTGGGCTTGGAAAGCGTGAATTCATGCGGCATGATGACGCCCTTTTCAAATTCCTCTATCTTAACAAGGCTGATAATGCCTCTGACGCTTTTGACAGAGCCTTCGGGAGTAGTGTACTCTTCTTCATAGATGTAAAGCGCGGGTTTGGGATCGCGCCGGAGAATGCCGTCGTTCATCCAGCCGTCAAGGGTCTTTGCGGCTGCTGCGTAGCGGTCGGACACGCCTTCTTCTTCAACAGGAAGTTCAATCTTGACTATGTTATTCGGGTTCTTATGAAGATACCCGAGTCTCTGCTGTTCGTTGATAATGTCGTAGGGAGGGCAGAGCAGATCGTCCATGTCTCCTGCCTGCTGTGTGAAGCGAACGCCTCTGAAAGGCTTGATTTCCGCCATAATACTACATCCTTTCGATTCTTTCAATTTATACGGCACATGCAAAATGGTGTGCTGTAGGGTTATGTAGAGAATATTGTGTCAATTGCCCGATTTAGCCTCTGATTGTTTGGCATTGTCGTTTTTCTGAGCCTCCTTCTGTGCCTCATATACTTTGAAGAAGCGAGCCACACTGCCGGAAGCTTCGGCGGCATTGCCTGTTATCGCGCTGTACAGCGCTTTGCTCATGACGGGTCTCCATTTGCCGTCTTTGTAACGGAACTCCACCTTGATTACATCGGTCACAAGACAATCGGAAAGATCGCCGTTGAGCTGATTGCTCAGAGACGTCCTGACTGCCTCGGAGATTTTTTTGTCATTCTTGTATGAACCGTGGTTCCATTCGTAGTCCCGGGTTTCCTTCATGACGCCGGAAAGCACCTTCTGCATCAGAAGGTCCATATCAATGTGGGTTATTTTGACCGACTGCCATGCGCCGGTGCCGTTGATCCTCGGCTCCATGATCACATCTGTGTCGATGCTTTCGGTGATGGTGGTGAGCATCAGCCCTTCCACGCTGTCGTCAAAATCGTCTGAGGTCACTTCAATGGAATTGCCGGTCATTTCAATGGCTGCTCTGTAATCGCCTTGGGAAAGATACTCACAGAACTGTTCCCATGCTACCGTGGGATTGTTGTCCTCGTGAACGAACATCTTTGAACAGGCCGTGATCAGCAGAAATATGCAGATTGTGGATAAAATAAGCAGTGTTATTTTGAATCTCGTTATCATGCAGTATCACACTCCCGTCTGCATGTGTCAGAATCATTGATCGTTAATATTCTTCAATCCTGGAAAACATCAGTCGTGCTCGATAACTTCGGTTTCATCGTTTTCTTCTTCCTCTTCGTCGAAAAGCTCTTCGGTTTCGGAAAGCTCATCGGCTGCGGGATCGGTTTCTTCTGCGATGACGTCTTCATATATGACGAACTCTTCGTCTGCATCGGACGCTTGGTCTGCATCGGATTCTTCATCTTCATCCGACTCTTCATCAACAGCGACTTCATCATCGTCTTCGGTTTCGTCTTCGTCTTCGGTCTCCTTCTCGTCGGAAAGCTCGCCGACATTGCCGTCGGAGAAGTAGCTGATGCTGGAAACATATCCCACGAGAATGATGGAAACGGAGATAATGTATGTCAGACGGGCAAAGAGTCCTTCAACGCTGAACAGATTTACCATAATACCAAGCAGCAGAGCGAGGTTGGCAATCAGAGCGACCAGCTGAATGGCGGCAAAAACGAGAAATCCGACAGACAGGGTCTTGTTCTTGGCTTTGGAAGAAAGGCATGAAATGGTTCCTATAAAGAACAGCAGCAGCAGTCCCACCATGGTAATGGCACAGAGTGCGCCGAGCGGGAAGGTATCGGTTTTGAGTATAAAGCCCGAATAAAACAACGCTGCAAAGGAGGCGAAAAGCATTCCGATGGTAAAAATGTCAAGCAATATGCCACCGACGTTTTTCTTTGAAGATGCATTTTTGTTTTCCATAAATAATAGCTCCTCGTAAGTATACAGAATACGGCTCTCCGGCAGACATTTGCTGTCCTTTCCGGTTTGTCCGGATAAAAAGCCCGATGTATAAATGTTATCATTTTAACGCGATACAGTCAAGTGATTTTTTATAAAAATATCTGCCACACTGCGCCGGGATATTTGTTTATTATTCTTTATGTTGCTCTTTAAAGCTGTTCAGTGTGAGATGTAACAAGCTATTGTGTCTTTTCAACGGCAAATCCGTATTTTGCTGTATTGCCGTTTTCCCATTCGCATTCCAGCAGATAATAGTACATTTTAAATCTTCTGTAGCTGAGAACGAAGCCTATTTCACTGTCGGTTCCTTCCTCGGGCTGAATGTCGACGTTGTCATAAGGAAGTCCTGAATCCGACCTGACCGTGTTGGCGTACTGGGTAAGTCTGACGGAGGAAGGCTTTCCTTCGGACTTGTCGAAGCGGAATGTGATCTTTGCGTTGTCGGGGGCAAAGGGAGCGCGCTGACCCTGTGGCGCGTAGTGATCCATCATAATCTTATGGAAACTGTCTTCCGATACGAATTCCTCACCGTACCAATTGTACGCAAGCAGAAAAACTTCCTCTACCTTTTCTCCGTCAATCGACACGCTGACCGCTTCGGATGCCTTGATTCTGGTGATTTCCTCCTGTTCCTGTGACGAAACGGCGGTATCCGAGGGCGAGACAGGCTGTTGTTTATCCTTTGAGCATCCTGATACTGAGATAACAGAAATGGCACAGCACAACAGCAGTGCTGCAATCAGTGCGCGTGAAGTGTTCGTGTTTTCGTTGTTTTTCATGTTTTTCCGACTCTCCTTCTATGATGATCATGATTGAATCATATTGATATAATAATATAATAATTCTACCGTCAGATGTTGTCAATATGGCGACGAAAAAAAAGCAATTGCATATTGCCCTAAAAAAGTCTTCATTTTTTAAAAAATTTTCCGAAAAAATAAAAAACGGGTTGCAATTTGATTAATATATGGTATAATCTATTTAAATGGTTAATTCAAAACCGTCTGTCGACGATTTTTTAACAGGAGGCTTTATCAGACGATGAGTAATGAAAATAAAGATAACCTGAAAAAGAAAAAGAAGAAGAAGGTTCATGGGAGGCTCAACATTAATCTCTCCAAGTCGGAATTCATGAACAACAACGAGATGAGGTCCAACAAACTCTTTGGCAAGATCTGTCTTTTTGCCGGCTTCCTGGTGCTGTTCTGCCTTGTGCTGAATGAAGTGGGTGTTTTCAAGATCGCTCCTGTGATCATGAGAATCACATGCATTGCTTCCGCGATACTGTTCTTTATTCCGTTTGTTATCTATTATTTGATGAAACGCAACGGCGAATGGGTCAAGTATTTTATGATTACTGACATTCTGATCGTCGTAATTATGCTTTACTCGGTTTTATCCTACCATGTCATGATGATGTGGCTTTTCCCGCTTGTTTCCAGCATCATTTATTTTGACAAAAAGCTGGTTCACTTCGCAATTTTCACCACGATTCCGGCGATTGTTCTGGGACATTATCTCGCTTGTACCTTCCTGCTGCTGGGCGATGACCCGCTTCGTACCGTACAGGCGGCTATGCTCTACGGCGCTTTTCCGAGAATAATTCTCTTCCTGTCCATTGCCTTTGTCGCCCGTCAGGTGACCAAGAAGGCTTCCAAGATGCTATCCAACGCCATCGAGAACTCCAATGAAATCGGCAGAATGACCAGCGGCATCCAGCTCGTCATGAGCCAGACACAGAGCCTTATGGGCACACGCGACATGCAGGTACTTGCCGGACGCATGGTGAAAAATCTTTCCGATCTGCTCACGCTGATGCTCAAGCCTGAACATGCCCCCCACGGAACGGTTGGCGTACTTGACGGCGAGCACTTCTACACCGTAGACACCGACGGCAACCCCAACAACATCGCCCGTGACCTGGGCGACGACATCGGCTTTGAGTTCAACAATGCGAGATTCAAGCTCAGCAAGCATGTTGAGGGTGCGACAAGCTACGCGGAGGAAAGAGAAGGCTTCATCAATATCCGTTTCTACGATCACGGGAAGCTCACCGGATTTGCCGTATTCAGACAGGATGTGGAATCCGACGATTACAGCATGAAGGAAGTTCTCAATATCTACACTTACAGTACCACTTCCATTATCAACAACACGATGCTTACCTTCGACATGTTCCGTACACAGGAACAGCTGGCCTATTCACTCGCTGTCGTCTCTGAAAATTCCTCTCAGGAAACAGGTCAGCATATCCGCCGTGTTTCGGAGTACGCGAGAATTATGGGCAAGTTCATCTGCCAGAACGAAGAGCAGCTTGAAACCTTCCGCATAGCCGCTATGCTCCACGACATCGGCAAGCTGATGATTCCTAAGGAAATCATCGAGAAGCCCGGCAGACTCACCGCGGAGGAATTTGGCGTGATGAAGAAGCACGTGATTTACGGCAGAGATATTATCGGCAATGCCCCCGGCGAGGTTATGGAAATGGCACGCCACATCATTCTGCACCACCACGAGCGCTGGGACGGCACGGGTTATCTCGGCGTTTCGGGCGAGGATATCGACCAGTTTGCAAGGTACGTTTCGGTCTGTGACGTTTTTGACGCCCTGCTCAGCCGCAGAAGCTACAAAGCTGCCTGGCCGGCGCAGAAGGTGTATGAAGAGATCACTTCGCAGAGCGGCAGACAGTTCGACCCGTCGGCTGTGGAAGCGTTCAAGAAGTGCTATGTAGAAATGCTGAAAATCAGAGATAAATTCCCCGATGACGAAAACGACGAGGAGAATCTCGTTTCCGTCAACACGCAGGTTGTCACTGCCGAGAACGACAAGTTCAACGAGCAGGAGGAGCAGAAAAAGCGGAGGGCGATTCCTAAGATCAATATCGACCCGGCACTTGTCACTCCTATTTCCATATAGACTTCTATCAATTCCTTTCTTTTCTTTCCCTGAAGTGGGCAGCAATGCCTGCTTCGGGGAAAAATTTATGCTCACATAAGCTGACTGACTCCGTCGGATTATGTGAGCATGTTTTTTATTTTCCCCATCCTGACAGATTGCCCTGTTGAAGGGCGGATATGATGCGCTCGGTCAGGGCTGGGTATTGCTTTTCGAGGGCGCGGATGGTTGCCTGCGCCGAGGCTCGTTCGGTGCAGCCGTCGGCGGGACAGCGGCTTTTCATGACCGGCAATGCAAGCCGCTTTGCAGCGGCGCTGATCTCGCTCTCTCGGCAGAACAGCATGGGCCGAATGAGGGTGATTCCCTTGCGGTCGAGGTAGGTGACGGGAGAAAAGCAGCTGATCCGGCTTCCTGTGGTGAGATTCATCCAGAAGGTTGCTGCCGCGTCGTCCATGTGATGACCGAGGGCCAGACGCGTGCAGCCGGCCTCCAGTGCCATATTGTGCAGGATCCCCCGGCGCATCCTGGCGCAGAGGGAACACGGGCTGCTCTCCCTGCGTTCCTCGAATATGATCTCGCCTAACCGGGAACGCTTTATGATCAGCGGAACATTCAGCTGTCGGCACATCTGTTCAATGCCGGAATAATCGGAAGGAATTCCTCCGAAACAGGGGTCAAGACAGAGCGCGGCAAGCTGAAAGCGGGCGGGATGGAATTCCCTCATGGCTGCCATCAGACGCAGCAGCATGAGCGAATCCTTGCCGCCGGACACGCCGACGGCGATTTTTTCATTCTGCCCGAGCATATTGTATTTGTCTGTCGCGGCGCGCGTTTTGGAAAGTAATTTTTTCATAAACATTCTTATCCTGCCAAGTGGAGCACGTCAATGAGCAATATCTTGCTGATGCCGTAATAGGTGACGACTGCCACAAGGTCGTTGATGGTGGTGATCAGGGGACCGGAAGCGACTGCCGGGTCTACCTTGATTTTCTTGAAGAAAAGGGGAATGAGGGTGCCCACCGCGCTGGAAATCAGCATAGCGAGAATGAGCGAAAAGCCTATGCAGCCCGATACGGCAAAGGAGAATATCGCCGCTTTCCCTTTGAACAGCATGATGTACAGTCCGATGAAGACCACCGACACCGCGCTGAGCAGTATTCCGTTGAAGAGTCCTACCCGCATTTCCTTGATCACGAGGTGGAACTTCTGAGAAAAGGTGAGGTTTTCGTCGGTCAGGACGCGGATGGTCACGGCGAGCGACTGGGTGCCGACGTTACCTGCCATGTCGAGAATCAGCGACTGGAACGCCATGATAAGCGTCAGCTGCGCCACTACCGACTCAAAGATTCCCACCACGCCGGAAACGGCGATGCCAAGTCCTAACAGGATGATGAGCCACGGCAGACGCTTTCTCATGCTGTCGAGCAAAGGCTCATTGAGGTCTTCCTCGGCGATAAGACCTGCCAGACGGGCGTAATCTTCGCCCATTTCGTCGTCCACCACTTCAATGACGCTCTGCGCCGTGATGACGCCGAGCAGACGGTTGCCGTTGTCCAGCACGGGAACGAAATCCTCTCCGTAATCCTTCAGCTTTTCAATACAGTCGTCGATGGATTCGTTGGCATAGACATAAGGGAAGGAAGTGGTAGTGAGATCTTCAAGGCTGTCGGTGCTGTCGGCTGTAATCAGGTCCTTCAGGTCAATGGCTCCGTAGAATTCGCCTAACTCGTCCACTGTGAAGAGGGTGGAAATGTTGTCGTTTTCCTTAGCCTGACGGATCAGCTCTTTCATGGCCTCCTTGATGGTGAGGTTTTCGCGGATGCTGATGAAGTTGGTGGTCATTTTGCTGCCGATTTCATCGTCGTCAAAGGAGGCGATGAGCCGGATGTCATCCCGTATCTCGGGCTTTAAGAAGTCGATGATCAGTCCGCGCTTGTCCTTGTTGATCTCGTGAAGCACGGCGGCGGCGGTGTCGGTTTCCAGTTCTGAGATGACGCCCGCAGCCTTCTGAATGTCCATCTCGTCGAGGTATATGCCCGCGTCTTCTTCGTCGATGTATTCGAAAACGTCGGCGAGCATTTCCACTGTACAGACGCGATAGAGTCTCCTGCGTTCGGCAGGGGAGAGGATTGCCATGGACTGCGCGATGTCGTTGCCGTGGTAGTCCTCTAAGCGGCTTTGCATGGCACGCGGGGAGAGCTTGCCCCTGATAATGCCTACAATCTCACTTTCATAGTCGGGCTTGACCTTGCTTTCAGAGAATGGTGCTTCGGATGGCACCAGTTCCTCGATGTCGATTTTTTCATTTTCTTTTGTCATAGATGATCACTCCGTTCTGCGTTATAAAACCTTATAAGCAGCAACGGACAAATGCGGCGGCTTTTGCGGGATGTTCTCCCGTAAGCAGCCTAAAAATCCCCTGCCGACGGTCAGTCGCAAGGGAAAACAAAATCACTGGCACATGCCATATTCACACGCACAAAAAAAGGCGGGTAAAGCGACCCATTGTTCTTTGAAATGCCGTGTGGAGGCTTGGATTTTGTCTTACTCTCACATTTGCCGCCGCAACTGTCTCCGCTTGTATTGGTCACTTTGCTCACCTCGCTTTTTTGTAACGGTTTATTCAAGTAAAGTATATCACAGGCATTTCGCTATGTCAATTTATCAAATGCAGATTCATATAATATTTTTATTTTGCGCAGTCATTTTCCAGAAAAATTTTCGGAAACATGCATCATTTGTTGACTTTATATGTGATTGTGGTATAATTATATTGATAGGCTATTGCTCTTTATATGCATTCCTGCAAAATAATTATGCCAACCCATCGAACGGAGGATCATTCGTATTATGAATATTCATGTTATCGGCACGGTAAACGGCGAGGTCAACGAGGGTCTGAGAAACATTGCCACTCACATCTCTCACGCCTTTGAAAAGGAGCACACCGTTATCTATTCGGGACTCAGACAACTCCCAAAAATCATTTTTGACTCCAAGAAGGCTGACGTCACCTTCATCTTTGCGTGGGCAGACAAACGGATTTATGAGCTGATCAGGGCTGTCTCGGCGCTATGCCCGCAGGTTTGGGTTGCTCTGGTGCAGAAGCCGTCGGATGAATTTCTCGCGCTGACACGAGAGAATCCGCTCGGGTGCAGCTATCTCTACATATTCGAGGATGACGTGAAGGACCTTACGGTCGCCGAAGGCAAGGTGATGAAACGGTTTTCCGTGGGAATCAATACCGAGAAGTTCATTCCGTCAGACGCAGCCGATTCCAGAGAGCTGAAGGAAAAATACGGCTTTGACCCGGAACTGCCGCTGGTGCTGCATGTCGGTCATTGCACTTCCGGCAGAGGGCTGGAGGACTTCCTGAAGATAAAAGGTGCACAGCGCTTGATTATTTCCAGCGGCATGTTAGAGGACGAGGAGCTTGTCAAGGCACTTGAGGATGACGGCGTTACCATCATGTCGGGTTATCTCGAGAATGTGGAAGAGATTTTCCGCATGTCCGACGCCTATCTTTTCCCGACGCGCACCACCGAGAATGTCATCAGCATTCCGCTGTCGGTCATGGAGGCGCTTGCCTGTGGTGTGCCGGTGATCGGCTACCGTTCTTTCGTCAATTTCGGCGGCATAGGCTGCACTGAGGGCGCGGTGACCTTTATCGACTCTCCCGATGAAATTGACGGTGTTCTTCCGCAGGTTGCAGCGAAAAAATCCACTCAGTCAATGCTCAAAGACACCGGTTCATGGGATGATTCGGCCAACGAGATACTTCACATTATCTCCGAAGAAGTCCAAACCGCTTATTAACGGGCGAATGCCAATCACATCAACATATTGAAAAACACACTATTCTTCGTTGCCGGAGTTTAGTTGTGTTATCGGAAATGGGGGATGAATACCATGAAAAAAAGCAGAATTATGGCTGCTGCGATGGCTTCGATAGCTATGACGGGCGCGCTTGGGTCGTGTTCCTACTCTCCCCACGAGAACGTGGAGCCGGATGTCTACGGGCCGCCGGAGTCTTACGAAGAGCCGGTTGAGGAGCCTGAATCCGCCGATGAACCTGAATCGACCGATGATTACGAAGCTGAAATGAATATTGAACCGGGCGTCTACGGACCTCCAGGGTCATTTTAGGGCACGGAATAATGATAACGGATTTTTTTGATTATTCATAGGAGGAAATACAAATGAAAAAAAGCAGGGTATTAGCAGCGGCTATGGCTTCCATAGCTCTGACAGGCGCACTTGTTTCATGCGGCAAAGATGATGACTATGAGGCCGAGAACAACGCGAATGTCTGCGTGTACGGTCCGCCGCCATCTTATAGCGACGAAGCAGGGGACAACGCTGTCGACGGAGAGGAATTTTTCAGCACAGACTCGGCTGAGGAAGAACAGGCAGCCACATCCCAGGGTGACTGAGTATGAATCCGATTGACGTTAAAACGGAACACATGCGGCGGCTCGCTGAATATCGCAGGAGCATCATCGGTGCGCCGCCGCTCAAAAATCTTTTTTTAGAGCTGACACTTCGCTGCAACGAGCGCTGTATTCACTGCGGCAGCCGATGCGGCGAACATGACCGCGTCCCGGAGCTGTCGCTGGAACAGTACAGGCAAATACTTGACGATGTAAAGCACGACTTCGGCACCAAGCAGGTGGAGCTTGACATCACAGGGGGCGAACCGCTGCTCCGCAGGGATTTTTTTGACATCATGGGCTACGCCGATTCTCTCGGCTTTCGCTGGGGAATGACCAGCAACGCGACGCTCATCAATGACGAAGTTGCTCATCGGCTGCACGAATGCGGCATGAAGACTATCTCGGTCAGCATTGACGGACTGGAAGCCACACACGACGCTCTTCGGGGAATGAAGGGCGCGTATTCCGGGGCTATGAGAGGAATCAATGCCTTGATTAATCACGGAGGTTTCCAGGCCATTCAGGTGACTACCGTTGTCAATCACCGGAATTTCGGGGAACTTCCGGCGCTTTTTGATATTATGAAGAATATGGACATTGATTCATGGCGAGTCATCAACATCGAGCCGATCGGCAGGGCACTTGATACGCCGGAACTCATGCTGACCGACGACGAATACAGGGGCATGTTCGACTTTATCAGGGAAAAGCGCATGAAGGGCTATCCGCTGACATACGGCTGCAGCCACTTTCTGGGGAAGGAGTACGAACGGCAGGTTCGCCAGTGGTACTTCCTGTGCAATGCGGGCATCTATACTGCGAGCATTGCCTCCAACGGGGATATTATAGCCTGTCTGGACATCGAACGCCGTCCCGAACTGGTGCAGGGCAATATTCTGCGCGACAGCCTGAAGGACGTGTGGGAAAAGGAATTTAAAATTTTCCGCAGCGACCTCAGCGACAAAAGCGAAAAATGCCGCACATGCGACAGCTGCGAATTCTGTCACGGCGGCGCGCATCACAGCTGGGATTATGACAGGAACGAGCAGCGGGTCTGCTTTAAGGAAATACTATTCTGATTCTGATAGGCGATTGTAAAACAAAAAAGAAAAAAGCATAGCGCAGCGCTAACAAGCGAGCGCATGCGAGCGTGGGAGTCCTAGCTGTCGGCGAGCGACAGCCGGGGAACTCGTTCCTCCTGGCAGGTCAAGGGCAGCGCCCTACAGTGTCGATACGCAAAAGGCTCAGGCGAATACAGATATAGTCCAATACAACGATTTTCTTGCCCCGACCGGAGAAAAACTTCGTTTTGAACAATGCATGCCCCTACCAATTTCAGGCATTTTCGAAGTTTTACAATCACCTACTGATTCTGACAAAAGGAGACTACAGTTTTGAGAGGCGAAAAACTCTTAAAAAACACCGTCGTAGGCGTGCTTTCTCAGGGCATTGCGGCGCTGACAGGGACATTGGTTCATCTGGTATTCATCAGATTTATGATCAAGGAATATTTAGGAGCCAAGAGCCTTTTCTCCAATATACTGGATTTCCTGTCGCTTGCCGAGCTCGGAATCGGCTTGGTGCTGGTCTACAGCATGTACCAGCCCATAGCCGAGAAGAACGAACGCAAACTTATTGCCTTGACGCAGTTCTACCGCAAGGCATATAATCTGATCGCTGCAATGGTGTTCGGTTCCGGCATGTGCCTGATGCCATTCCTTTCCTTTTTTATTGAGAATATGGAGAAAGTGCCGCACGCGCAGCTGATCTTCTTCCTTTATCTGGTGAGTTCCGCGTCGTCCTACTTCTTTGTTTACAAACAATCCATTCTCAATGCCGATCAGAGAATCTACATCGTCCATCTTTTCAGTATTGTTTTTTCGATTGTACAGTGCGTGCTGCAGATCATTGTTCTGGTCAGCGGCAGTCCATACAGATTCTTCTACTACCTCATCGTGCAGACGGTCATGGTGGTATGCAAGAATTTTCTGCTCACACGCAGGGCGGAAAAGCTCTATCCCTTCCTCAAAAGCAAGGAGAAGATACTTCTCACCAAGGACGAGAAAAAGGCAATTTACAAGAACGTGTTTGCCATGTTCAACCACCGCGTTGGCGCTGTGGTGTTAGGTTCGACCGACAATCTGCTGATTTCCAAGTTCATCGGCATCATTTACTGCGGCTTTTACGGCAACTTCAAGATGATTGTCAACCTGATGAATTCCTTTATCAGCCAGTTCTTCAATGCCATGCTCTCCAGTGTAGGCAATATGACGGCGCTCGAATCAAAGGAAACGGTTTACAAGACCTTCAAATACCTGCACTTTCTCAGCTTCTGGCTGCACACCTTCTGTACAGTGGCGTTTATCGAGCTTGCCAATCCTGTGCTGATGCAGGTGCTTGCCCTGATGGGCGTGGAGGATGTGCAGTCCTATGGATTTACCTTCCCGACGATTCTCATGATAGGTCTGAATTTCTACATGATCGGCATCCGCAAGGTGCCGCTCACCTTCAAGGAGGCCATGGGTCTTCTCTGGTACGACCGCTACAAGCCGATTGTCGAGGCGGTTATCAATGTGGTGGTTTCCATTGCTGCCATTCAGAGCATGGGAATAGCAGGCATCTTTTTCGGAACCATCTTCAGCATGGCTGTCACCTCGCTGTGGGTGGAACCTCTGGTGCTCTTCCGGCACGGATTAAAGCGTTCTATGGGCGAATTCTGGATGAAGGAATTTGTCTATCTGACCTTCTCGGGTGCCATGATAGCGCTGACGCATTATGCCGACCTTCTGCTGGTTGAGAATATGCTCCGGCTGACAGGATGGCTTGAGGTGCTTGCCAAATTGGGCGTATGCATTGTGATTCCCAATGCGGTTATTGTGCTCTGTTTTTGCAGGATGAAGGAGTTCGGCGATCTGTTCGGTGCCGTGGAGCACATTGTTTTCAAGAAAAACAAGTCCAATGCAATCGAAGCAACCGAATGAATTGATCCTTTGTAATCAAAAAAATTAAGCAGACAAACTTTTACGTCCTCATTTGTACGGCGATGAAATCCTTGTTTGACACAAGCCGGGTTCGCTTCGCACGATACAAATGGGTATCGCAAATATTTTGTCTGCTTTTTTGTTTTGGAAGTGTTTATGCGGTCATGATGATTGCTGAATGAATCGTGATAACGGTTTGAATGATTATGGTTCAACGGCAAAGCTCTCTTCTACCGCCCGTTTCAGTTCCCACAGATGGACGGAAGCGTCGCCTTCGACAATCAGTCTGTCCTCTCCCTTGGTGGGGAATATGCGTGAAGAGAAGACCGCATCGCCGTCGTTGACGAATATCTCAATAGAACTGCGGTCGATAAAAATGCGCAGGTGGAAGAGTCCCTTCGGCAGCGGACGGGTTCTCTGTTCGCCCTGCTCGGTGTTGAAGCGGCGTTTGAGTCCCGCGCGGTCCACGGTGATTTCCTTCGCGGAGTCGTCATAGGCAATCGTCCAACCGCCGGTTCCGTCGGCTCCCGCAAAGAGTCGCAGCATCAAGTCGCCGCCGCGGCTGATCAGCTCCATTTCGCACACGCGGGGCAGCAGATCGGTGGATTCGAGGTCAATCTTTTTGCCTCGCAGCGCCCTGAGTTCGTCCAAAGGCTGCTGAATCAACCGGTGATCGCGCACCCGCAGTTCGCGCGGGAGCGTCAGGCAGCCCGACCAGTCCTCTTCGTCAGTGGGATAGGACGCGTCCGGAAGCCCCATCCACGCCACCAGCGTCGCCTTGTTTTTGTCGTTCGGATTGGCTGCACATTCGGCTGCGTAGGAGTCAAAGCCGAAGTCCAGCACATGAAAGCGAGTGTTGTCCGGCGTGAAGGTGAGCGAATCCCAGTCCATATGCCCCAGCAGGTAACCGTTGTGATGAACCGATTCGCCTCTTCCCGGCAGCTTTAGATGCTGCGGGCAGAACAGCAGCACGTCATAGCCGCTGATGGTTTCGATGGACGGGCACTCCCACATATCTCCGAAATCCTCAAAACCCGGCACATTGAGCTGTCCGGCAAAAGTCCAGCCATCTGTTGGGCAGTCTGAGCTGTAGATCAGGCAGCAGCCCTTTTTCTGCTTGGTCTGTGCGCCGAGGATAATGTAATACTTTCCGTTGCGCTCGTTGTAAATGATTTTCGGGTCGCGCTGGTGCTCGGTATAGTCTTCATTCATGCCAAACAGCGGCGGCAGCTTCACGGCGGCGCCGTCGTCTTTTAAGTCCACCAGACAGGTGTAAGGTCTGCGCGTCCAGTCCTCGTCGCGGTGATTGCCGGTGTAATACAGATAAAGCTGATCCCCCAGCGGCAGGGCGGAACCGGAATAGGCGCCCTTGTTGTCGTATTCCGTGTCAGGCTTGATGCACACGCCGACGTTCTTCCACTTTACCAAGTCCTCGGAAGTGGTGTGGTACCAGTATTTCAGCCCGTGAACGGCGCCCCACGGACACCACTGGTAAAACAGGTGCCACACGCCGTCATGGTATACGAAGCCGTTGGGATCGTTCAGCAGTCCCGTGATGCTCTGAATATGATAATGCTGACGGTAATCCGAATGAATGATCCGCTCATGCATCGGACGTATCTCGTCGGCACTTTGGAGCACTCGGTAGCGTTCCTCCTTTGTCCATGTTTTCACTTCTTAAATCCCCCCATAGTGCGCTTACTATTCTTTCAGTGTTTAATTCTGAATCCCCGTTCGGTTGGGTCGGGCTCGAGCCAGGTTGTTTCCATGCGTTCGATGCGGATATACGGGTCGCTGTCGATTTCGGCAACGACGTCATTGATCTGCTGCTCGGTTCCCTGCATTTCCATGGTCACCGAGCGGTCGTGTTCGTTTCTGACCCAGCCGGTGACGCCGTGCCGTTTTGCGGCGTACTGTGCCTGAAAGCGGAAGCCTACCGCCTGCACTTTTCCGTAAAAACGGACACGCTTGCGCAGCTTATTCTTCTGATTCAACATGCGATACCACATCCTGCGTGATACAAACAAAACCGACAGATGAACTGCCGGTTTTGCTGTAATATTGAAATAAACGGTTATGCCACCGCAGTGTACCCATTCAAAGAATGATTATTTATTTTTTACCCTTGCCGAAAAAGGAAAATCTGCTCTTTTTGACTTCTTCCTTTGGCTCGTCGGCTTTCGGAGCTTCGGTTTTAGGGGCTTCAGCTTTCGGAGGTTCGGGTTCCGGCGTTTCGGGTGCTTTTGCGGAACCGAGATCGAGTTCGCGGATGACCTTTCTCAGACCTAAGACGCCGCCGGGATTGACGCTCAGTTCATCCAGTCCCATACGCAGGAAGGTTTCGGTCAGTGTCGTGTCAGCACCGAGCTCACCGCAGATGCCGACCCAGCAATTGTGCCGGTGTCCTGCCTGCACGGTCTTTTCGATCATACGGAGGACTGCCGGATGATGGGAATCGTAGAAGGGATCGAGCTTCGGATTCTGACGGTCGATCGCCAGCGTGTACTGTGTCAGGTCGTTGGTGCCGATGGAGAAGAATTCCACTTCTTCCGCCAGTTCGTCGGCGAGCATGACGGCGGCAGGTGTTTCGATCATGATGCCGATCTCCACTTCACCGATCTCCTTGCCCTCGGCAATCAGTTCCTTGCGGCACTCTTCGAGAATCGCCTTGGCATCCTTCACTTCGCTGACGGAGATGATCATCGGAAACATGATGCTCACCTTGCCGTAGGCAGCGGCGCGCAGGATGGCTCTGATCTGCGTCTTGAAGATGTCGCGCTGCATCAGGCAGATGCGGATGGCGCGATAGCCCAGCGCGGGATTTTCCTCCTTCGGCAGATTGAAGTAATCCGCCTGTTTATCCGCGCCGATATCCAGCGTGCGGATAATGACCTTCTTGCCGCCCATCTCTTCGGCGACCTTCTTGTAGATGCCGAACTGCTGGTCTTCCGTGGGGAAGGTCTTGGAATTCAGATAGATGAATTCGGAGCGGAAAAGTCCGATACCGCCCGCGTCATTGTCCAGCACCATGCCGATGTCGGAAACATTGCCGATGTTGGCGTAGACGTTGATTTCCACGCCGTCGAGGGTGACGCATTGCGCGCTGTTCCAGATCGTACACGCGCTTTTCGTCGAGCGTTTTGAGCAGATCTTCTTCCGGCTCGATATAAATGCAGCCCTTGTAGCCGTCAATAATCGCCATCTTGCCGTCCCAGTCCTCGCTGATTTCGGTGCCGATGAGGGCGGGAATATTCATATTGCGGGCAAGAATGGCCGTGTGGCTGTTGGTGCTGCCCAGACGGGTGACAAAGCCGAGCAGCTTGCTCTTGTCAAGCTGGACGGTCTCCGAAGGCGCAAGGTCTTCCGCGACAATGATAAATGGTTCATCGCTGTCGGCGGGACCGGTGTCCGCGCCGGTCAGAATATTGACAACGCGCCCGGAAATATCCTTGACGTCTGCGGAACGCGCCTTCATGTACTCGTCGTCCATGGAGGCAAACATCTCGGCAAAATTCTCGCCTGTGGTCTTGACGGCGAATTCCGCCGTCTTGCCCTCGGAATTGATCAGATCGGTGATGGATTCGTTGTAATCGTCGTCATCCAGCATCATCATGTGGATTTCAAAGATTGCGGCGTGTTCCTCGCCTGCTTCCACAACCGCCTTGTCATACAGCCCTTGCAGCTGCTCTGTCGCCAGCGCCTTTGCATCTTCAAACCGTTTCAGTTCGGCTGCCGGGTCAGAGGCGGTTTCCTTGATTTCTGCCTGTTTTTTTGCCAGGAATCTGATCTTGCCGATGGCGATGCCCTTCAGAATGGATTTTCCTGTTGCTGTAATCATAGAGCATTCCTCCCTTTAAACGCTCAGCAAAGCTGAGCTGAAAGAATCAATACATCAGAAGTTCTCTTTGAGGAAATTCTCAATGTAAGCCGCAGCTTCAGCCTCGTCAGTACCTTCGACTTTGATTTCAACCGTATCGCCGCATTTGATGCCCATACCCATGAGCTGCATCAGCTTGCGGAGGTCAACGGTTTTCTCGCCCTTGGTGATGGTGCAGGTGCTGGCAAAGGGCTTGATGGCTTTGACAAGAACGCCTGCCGGACGTGCGTGAATGCCTGAGGGATCGGTAATAGTGTAAGTGAATTTTTTCATGTCGGGATCTCCTTTAGAATAAAATAGTTTGTAATAATATCAACAATTATGCTTTCTGACGGATGAAGCGTGAAGCTGACTGGCTCATACTTCATCCGTCAGTTTATTATCGGGCTATTATGCGTTACATCTATTCATGCAATGATAGATTATGCTTCGACTGTTTCGGTGGCTTCTTCCTGCATGGAAATGACACAGTCCAGAGGCTCGCAGGAGCCTTCCTTGATTGCAAGACCCGGATAATCGTCGCTGTTGGTCACGAGAACGGCTGTTGTGGTGGAATAACCTGCTGCTTTGATCTTGTCAATGTCGAAGGTCATCAGCTTCTGACCTGCCTTGACCTGATCGCCCTCAGCGCAGAACAGCTCGAAGCCGTCGCCTTCCATAGCTACGGTGTTGATGCCGACGTGAATGAGCAGTTCCATGCCGTCGGGAGAGGAAATGCCGACAGCGTGCTTTGTTTCGGTGGTGGAGGAAATTTCGCCGTCGAAGGGAGCGTATACGACGCCTTCTTCCGGCTCGATGCCGACGCCTTCGCCCAGAACGCCTGCCGCGAAGGTTTCATCGGGAATTTCAGCCGAGGGAATGACATTGCCCTTGATAGGAGCGTAGACCTTGCCGGGTTCGCAGGTGATTTCGGGAAGAGCGGACTCTTCTGCCACTGCTTCGCCCTCTTCCTCAGCGGGCTTCTCTTTGTGCAGGAACCATGAAAGGGTAAAGGAAACACCGAACGAAACAGCTAACATAATGGCGTACTGCCAGATGAAGTCCGCGCAGGTGAGGAATCCGAACAATCCTGTTACGCCGTACGCCGTCGCGCCTATGCCGAGCATTGCGCCGACAGCTGCGCCGACAGCGCCGCCGATCATACCGCAGATAAGCGGCGTGACAAGACGCAGGTTGACGCCGAAGATGGCGGGCTCAGTAATGCCCAGGAACGCGGAGAGAGAGGAGGGAAGAGCCAGCGTCTTGAACTTCTGGTTCTTGGTCTTGAGGGCAACCGCGAAGCAGGCTGCGCCCTGTGCGAAGTTGGCGGAGGAGGCGATGGGCATCCATGTGTTGTAGCCCTTCGGAACGCTCAGCATCCGCGCTTCAACCGTGTTGTACATATGGTGTACGCCGGCGACAACCGTGAGCGGATAAATCGCTCCGGCAACAGCCGCGCCGAGACCGTAGGGAATCGTGATGATCCACTGCACCGCGACGAGGATCCATTCTTCGAGGGTGGAGAAGATGGGACCGAAAACGGTGAGGGTGAGATAGCCTGTTACCAGAACCGTTACCAGAGGGGTAACGAAGAGGTCGATCATCTCGGGAACCTTTTCATGCAGCTTCTTCTCGAGGAAGCACATGAACCATACGGCGATGATGACCGGAATGACGTGGCCCTGATAGCCCGTCAGGTTGATGTTGTACAGACCGAACCAGACGGAAGCCTGCGGAATCTTTTCTCCCGCTTCGACCATACTTGCAACGCTCCATGCGTTGACAAGGTCGGTGTGAACCATGATCATACCGATGACGGCTCCGAGGAAGATGTTTCCGCCGAAAACTCTTGCGGCGGAAACGGCTACAAGAATGGGAAGGAATACGAATGCTGCGTTGCTGAACAGGTGGAAGATCTGATAGGTGCCGGAATTTGCCATATCCGGCCAGATCTTGGTCATACCTTCGAGCAGACCCATGATAAGACCTGCCGCGACGATGGCGGGAAGGATGGGAACGAATACGTCGCCCAGTGCTTTGATCATGCGGAAGGGGAGAGGCTGCTTGGCTGCTGCTGCGGCTTTGACATCCGCTTTGGTGGCGGCGGTCATTCCGCTGATGTCAAGGAATTCTTCATAAACCTTATTGACAGCGCCGGTTCCGATGATGATCTGAAGCTGTCCGTTGGAGCTGAATACGCCTTTGACGCCATCGACGTCCTCGAGCTTCTTCAT
>ONID01000104.1 GCA_900317765.1 uncultured Eubacteriales bacterium
CATTTCCCTCGCTTTCGCTTTTCCCATATTTCCCACCTTTGCGGCGGGATTTTCTTTTAGTCCGTAAAACTTCACCGCATGGTTGAATAACGCGCTGAGCTGGTTGTGAACGGTCTTGAGATAAACGGGGGAATACGGCTTGCCGTTCTTGTCCTTGCCCTCCAGCATGGCATTCTGCCATGCTATCACGTCTTTAGGCTGAATTTCGCTCATTTTTCGCTTGCCGAAGTAAGGCATAATCTTGGTTCGGAGAATATGCTCCTTTGTGTGCCATGTGTTTTCCTTCATGCGGCTTTTCATGTCGGCGGTGTAGGTTTCCACAAAGCTCTCAAAGGTCATATCCAAGTCTGCTTCGCTTTTGTTCTGCTGTTCGCGTTCCCACGCCTGTGCTTCCCGCTTAGTGGCAAATCCTCGCTTGGTAGATTGCTTCCGGTTTCCCTGCCAATCCGTGTATCGGTAACATACCCTCCACGTGTTGGTCTTGGTGTCCTTGTAGACTGACAATTACTTTTCCTCCTTCTTTGGCTGCATGTAGCAGGTTCTTTCCAAAAAATACTGGCGGTTGACTTTTCCGGAAATCGTGATGTATCCTTTTTCACGCAATTCCCGATTGAGCTTCTGGACGATTTTGTAGGCATAGGATTTGGATACTCCCAATGCCACCGCAACATCCTCCACTTTCATGAATAATGTGTTTTCCATTTTTGAAGCCTCACTTTCTAATTAAATATCTCAGTTGATTAACTAACTTACGCGTTAGTCTTTAGAATCTACTTATATTATAACTAACTCGCAAGCCAATGTCAAGTAGTTTTTCAAAAAAATACTCACTTTGGAATTATTTTTTCTTGACACTGACTAACTTGTATGTTATATTTTATTTAGCTTAGGTTATACAGGAGATGATAAACTTATGTTTCTTGGTGAAAAAATTGCTTTCTTCCGCAAAATGCACGGAATGACACAGAAGATTCTCGGTTTGAAGATGGGATTGTCACCTCAAAATGCCGACGCGAGAATCGCACAGTATGAATGTGGGGCGCGCACACCAAAACCGGAGATGATTAGGTCATTCGCACTTGCTCTCGGCGTTTCACCGTATGCCCTTCGGGTACCGGATTCACAGGACGTAATGCTGCTCATGCACATATTGTTCGATTGGGAAGACTCATTCGGTTTACACGTCCAGATGATCGACGGAAAACCGCATTTAGCCATTGAAGATACCGAAACTCCCAACAGACAGCTATTTAATTATTTACTTACCGAATGGTATGAGCAGTATGAAAAATACCGCTCCGGCGAAATGCTGCAAGATGAATATGATGAATGGCGTTATCTGTATCCCATGTTTGACACCAATGTTCATATGCCAAGCAAAAAGGCTCTCGATCACTGGTTTGACACGGTAGAAGCATATAAAGAAGCAGAGACCAAGAAAAAGAAATCAAAAGCGAGGAAAAAAGCAACCGAAGAAATCCATTCCGGTGCTACATCTTTCAACGAGGAATACATCGCTTCCCAGCAGTCCGCCGGATTAATACCTATGACAGACGAAACAGATGATTCTGACAGTCAAGCAGATTCTTTGCCAAGCGATGAATCCGGCGCAAAAAAGCCAAAGCGATACAGAGTCATTCGCGGGTTCAAAAAATAAATGCAAAAAGAGCTAACAGACAGGAGTGTTTGATATATATAACACTCAAAATCTGTTAGCTCTTTATTATTGGAATCATACGATTTTCAGAAAATGTTGTCAAATCGTTGTCATTAGTACGCTAAAGCCGTAGAAACCGCGCAAAATGGAGGTTCTTAGGCTTGTCGCCACTATTCCCACTCGATCGTTGCGGGGGGCTTGCTGGTGATGTCGTAGACAATGCGGTTGATGTGTCCGACCTCGTTGACGATGCGGACGGAGGCGGTTTCCAGAACATCATACGGAATTCTTGCCCAGTCGGCGGTCATGAAGTCGATGGTTCTCACGGCGCGGAGGGCTACCGTGTAATCATAGGTTCTCGCGTCGCCCATGACGCCTACCGAACGAAGGTCGGTCAGAACGGCGAAATACTGATTGATGTCCCGGTCGAGCCCTGCCTTGGCGATTTCCTCGCGGAAGATCGCGTCGGCTTCACGCAGAATGTTCAGCTTGTAGGCTGTGATCTCTCCGAGGCATCGGACTGCCAATCCCGGACCCGGGAAGGGCTGGCGGAACACCAGATGCTCCGGAATGCCCAGCTCCAGACCGGCGCGGCGCACTTCGTCCTTGAAGAGGTAGCGCAGCGGTTCGATGATCTCCTCAAAATCCACATGCTCCGGCAGACCGCCGACATTGTGATGGCTCTTGATGTTCGCGGCATCGCCTGCGCCGCTTTCGATGACGTCGGGGTAAATGGTTCCCTGCACCAGATAATCCACCTTGCCGAGCTTTTTTGCCTCGGCTTCAAACACCCTGATGAATTCCTCGCCGATGATCTTGCGCTTGCGTTCCGGCTCAACGGCTCCCGCAAGTCTGCCTAAAAATCTGTCCTGCGCGTTAACGCGGATCATATTTATGTCGAACTGCTCCCTGAATACCTTCTCGACTTCGTCGCCTTCGTTCTTGCGAAGCAGTCCGTTGTCAACAAAAATGCAGGTGAGCTGCTTGCCGACTGCCTTGTGAATCATGACGGCGGCAACCGAACTGTCCACACCGCCGGAAAGGGCGCAGAGCACCTTTTTGTCGCCGATTTTGGCTTTGAGCGCCTTGACGGTCTCGTCAACGAAGGACTCCATCGTCCAGTCACCTGCGGCATGACAGACGTCATAGAGGAAGGCGTGGAGCATCCTGTCGCCTTCGGCGGTGTGCTGCACCTCTAAATGGAACTGCACGGCATAAAGATTTCGCGCTTTGTTTTCCATAGCTGCGACGGGGCATGCATCGCTGTGAGCCGATGCAACAAAACCCTCCGGCAGTTTTGCTATATAATCGGTATGGCTCATCCAGACAACCGTGCTGTCGGCGACCTGGGCAAAGAGGGGAGAGGATTTGTCGGCAGCGATCTGTGTCTTGCCGTATTCCCGGACGGGAGCCGCCTTGACTTCGCCGCCGAGAAGATGCGCCATGAGCTGTGCCCCGTAGCAGATGCCCAAAACCGGAATGCCAAGGGAGAATATCCCGGGGGAATACTTGGGGGAATCGTCCTCATACACGCTGTTGGGACCGCCGGTGAAAATGATACCGATGTATCCCTCGGCGCGGATGTCGTCGAGGGGAGTGGTGCAGGGCTTCACCTCGGCGTACACGCCGAGATCACGCACGCGGCGCGCAATGAGCTGGTTGTATTGTCCGCCGAAATCCAGAACCAATATCTTTTGATGATCCATATTCCATCACATTCCTTTGCAAATAAGTCATACCTGTCCAACAGAAATATTTGTAATATTTTACATCAAATCACCGGAAAAATAAAAGATGAAATTCAGATAAAGATTCTTCAACATTTGCAGTGAAAAACATGCTAATGCAATAAAATCCGATGCATCGAGCGGTTCAAAGCGGAAGAAAGACGGTGCAGGCGATGTCGGGTAATGTCTGAAAGGGATTCGTATCGTGTCCTGTGGAAGCCTTCAAAGACCGTTGAAAGCCCCATGTTGACGGATTCCGAAGAGAAAAAATCAGCGTCCCGTTTGACTTTAAACATTTTATGAAATTATAAAAAAATACTTGAAAAACAGGAGATAATATGGTACATTGGTTCTATTCGGGAAAAATATGTACAGTAGAATTATCTTTTTTGGGTACTATTTTTTGAATGACAGTCATTAGGAGTGAGTGGTCATGAGAGAATTGGAATATCCGTTTAACGCGGAAGAAATCATAAAAAAGAAAAAAGCCTATAAGAAACAACTGCTTGCGGAAAACGGTGCGAAATGTGTCGAAAAAAAGATTGCCATTCTCGGGGGACAGACAACGCAGAATATCAAGCTGATTCTGGAACTGTTCCTTTTGAATCAGGGGATCAAGCCTGTTTTTTATGAATCGGAATACAACATGTATTACGAGGACGGGATGTTCCCGAACCCGGCATTGGAAGAATTTGCTCCGGACCTCATATACGTTTGCACCTGCATCAGGAATATATCGGTATTTCCTCAGATGTCGGATGACCGCGACGCTGTGGAGATGAAGAAGAAGCAGGTTGTGGATCACTTTGCGGGTCTGTGGGATTCCCTGAGAGAAAAATACCATTGCCCCATTATTCAGAATAATTTTGAATACCCGTTTTTCCGGCTGATGGGCAATAAGGACGCCAGTGATTTCCACGGCAGGGTGAATTTCGTCACCAGGATAAACTGCGACTTTTATGAATATGCCCAGACGCACAACGATTTTCATATCTGCGATGTGAATTATATCTCGTCTTCCTACGGGCTGGAGAAGTGGTCGGCGCCATATTATTGGCACATGTATAAATATTCGGCGGCGGTTCCGGCGATACCGTATCTGTCATTCAATGTCGCCAATATCATTAAGTCCATATACGGAAAGAATAAGAAGGCATTCAACTTAGACCTCGACAACACGCTCTGGGGAGGAATCATCGGCGACGACGGCGCGGACAACATAGAAATCGGTCAGGAAACGCCTCTGGCGCAGACCTACAGCGAATTTCAGGAATACGTCAGGCTGCACAAACAGCTGGGCATACTGCTTACGGTCAACTCCAAGAACGATGAGGCCAACGCGTTAAGCGGCTTTGAAAGACCTGACAGTGTGCTGAAAAGGGATGATTTCGTATCGTTCAAAGCCAACTGGAACCCCAAGAGCATGAATCTGTCGGAAACAGCGAGTGAAATGACCCTGCTTCCCGAGAGCTTTGTTTTTGTGGATGACAATCCCGCCGAGAGAGCCATCATCGAGGGCGAATATCCCGGCGCAGGCATTCCGCAGATCAACGGGGCAGAACATTACATCCAGACCATCGACAAATCCGGATTCTTTGAAGTGACGAATTTTTCCAAGGACGACCTGAAGAGGAACGAGATGTATCTGCAAAATGCCCAGAGACAGCAGATGCAGTCCAGGTTCAGCAATTACGAGGATTATCTCAGATCGCTTGAAATGAAGGGCGAGATACAGAGCTTTTCGCCTGTATACATGTCCCGGATAGCCCAGCTGACCAACAAGAGCAATCAGTTCAATCTGACCACCAGAAGGTACAGCCAGAGCGAGATCGAAGAGGTCGCCCAAGACCCGGGACGCATCACACTCTACGGAAAGCTTCAGGATAAATTCGGCGACAACGGTGTGGTGAGCATTGTAATCGGCAGAATTGACGGCGAAAACAAAGACGAGCTGCATATTGAATTATGGCTGATGAGCTGCCGTGTGCTCAAGAGAAATATGGAGTTTGCCATGATGGACGTGCTGGTGGAAAAAGCGGCGGCGGCAGGAATCAGGAAGCTTGTCGGCTACTATTACCCCACGGCGAAAAACGCGATGGTCAAGGAATTCTATGCGATGCAGGGCTTTGAAAAAACATCCGGGGATGAAGCCGGCAATACGGTCTGGGAATTTGTCATTCCCGCCGACTACATCAACAAACAAAATGTCATCTCGGTGAACTGACCGGGACGGACAGGCTGCTTTCAAAGCCGGCACAAAATATCGGCTTTTGAATAGATCAAAAAATTCTGCACAAGAAACATTACTGGAGGAATTGCTTTGACAAGAGAAAATGTTTACGAGAAATTGAACGTCGTATTTCGTGATGTCTTCGATGATGAGTCCATCGAAGTAAACGATGCCACAACAGCGGACGATATTGAGGACTGGGATTCCTTTGAACATATCAATCTCATCGTCGCCATAGAAGAAGAATTCGGATTCAAGTTCCCTATGGGAAAGACCGTCACCATGAAAAACGTCGGTGAAATGGTGGACTACATTATGGAGATGGGCAAATAACCATGTCGATCATGCGGTACACGTCGCATCTTT
This sequence comes from uncultured Eubacteriales bacterium, assembly GCA_900317765.1. Taxonomy (GTDB): domain Bacteria; phylum Bacillota; class Clostridia; order Oscillospirales; family Acutalibacteraceae; genus RUG762. The sequence goes on from ONID01000104.1 coordinate 5,981, forward strand.
AAAAAGGATAATCACATGGAATGCCTTTGTGCCGCCGGAAGGGGTATCGTGTGCTGCACGTAGTCGGTGTACACAACAGATAATGCACACAATATTCTCAAAATTTGCGGGAGGTAACAGGTTTTGATTACCGTAACATCGTTTTACTTTTTTTTGCTGCTGTTCTCGGTCGTTCTGATCGAAGGATTATACGGCGAAGGCTATGATGCAAGCACATTTATTTATCAGGGCTTTTGATAGAGGTGTCAACATTGAATAAGAATGCATTGAAAAACACAGTCTCATGCGCACTGTTTCTTGTAATCCTGTTTAACCTTTTCTGCAATATCACATGGCTGTTCAGAGGCAACGGAACAGAGGCAAGAGAGGATATACAGGGTTTCAAAAACCGCAATGACATAGATGTGGTAATGTTGGGCGGAAGCACGGCTCTGAGGTACTACAATCCCCTGCAGGCGTGGAAGGAAAAGGGCATCACAGCCTACAATTACGCGACGTCATGGGGAAAGTTCGATCTTCTGAAGGATTACATTGAGGACAGCCGAAAAACCAACGAAGCTCAGCTGTATGTGGTCAATGTCAGAACTATTGCGCTGCTGACGCCGGAACTGCACGAGCAGTCACTGCGGAACTGGTCCGATTCGCTTGATCCGACGTCACTGGTGAGGGTGCAGGGAATCAACGATTTCGTGTTTCCGAGGGAATGGGACTACGACTCACTTCCTTCGTTCTATTTTGACATCATCAAGTATCATTCCAACCGGGAAGCGCTTGCATCGGAAAGCCAGTGGTCTTTTCTCGATCCGGGTACGATACAGAATCTGGACAAAGGCTTTGCACCTTACACAGAAAACCGGCTCTATAACAAGCTGCAATGGGGCGATCAGAGGGGAAAACTCAGCGATCTGCAAAACAGTGCCCTGCAAAAAATGCTGGATTACTGTGACAGGGAAAAAATACATGTGCTGTTTGTGTGCTGTCCCTTTATTTATTCCGACGAGGATACAGGGGTGATCAACACATGCGGCGACATCATCAGTCAGAGAGGATATGCTTATCTGAACTGCAATGAGCATGTCGATGAAATGGGCATCGATTATCTTACGGACTTCAACGACAGCAATCATGTGAATTATAACGGAGCCGTCAAATATACGCGTTATCTGACCGAATATATGGCGAGTCACTTTGATCTCACCGATCACAGAGGCGATCCGGAATACAGTCAGTGGGATGAAGACTACGAGGCATTTCTGCCCACCATGAAAAAATACGAAACAACGGTAGCCGCTCGGGTCAAGGAAAAAACCAGGATCAGGGATCTGGAAAAAACGCTCAAAGAAGAAACCGATTTTTACGGGTGGTATTCCAAGATCCGGGATAAATACACGACGGTGATCATCCGCATGAAGAAGATTCCCAAGAATCTGCCTTCGGATAACGTGATGTTCCACTTTATGAAGGAATATTCCATCAGTCCGACGGGAGACAGCTATGTGGGTATCTGGACCAACAAAAAAGCGGTGGTAAGCAAATACAACGATCTGAGCGCCTACGCCGAAATCGGTTCGTTTATGGCACAGAGAGAAAAAGTGAGTATTCTTGCGGAAACAGGCGACATTCACATCGGAGAGGCGGACTATACCATCCCCAATGCGGACATACAGATTATTGTATTCAACAGAACCTACAACAAGGTCATTGACAGTATTGCCGTCACCGTGAAAGGGGAACATTCCGTTGTTATGCGGAGAAAGTGATGACCTGTCAGCGGATGACGGTAACCGGAACTCCTCCAATTCTCCCTTAGGAACTGTGCAGAATTTAATCCGTCGTTTGTTGCCGAAAAGCATAGTATCCTTCGTCTTTCTGACGGGTTAAAATGTATTAATTATTTCTGCACATCCTGCCGATGCAGGACGCATGCAATTTTGAAGATGGCAGTTATTCATTTTCGAGAATAAATCTGAACAAAATCCTGCAAAAACCATTTTTTTTGCAGGATTTTTTGTGTCCTTATACAAATATTCGGAGAATGCGTTATTTTTGCCGCAATAGAGTTGACAAACAGCCAATCTTGTGATACTTTATTCCTTGTAGAAATTTTAGTACGCCAACACGACAGTGTATTAAAGTATCCGTTGCAGTGTCGGAAGGGCATACTGTTTTTAAAATTTCAGTATTTTTCAGGAGGAAGCAGAAAATGAAAAAGAAAATCATCGCAATGCTTCTCGCATCGGCTATGCTCTGCATGAGCTTTGTCGGCTGCGGCGGAAGCAAGCAGGACGATGTCAGCAGCGCTGCCGAAGTAAAGGCCACCGTTGACGTCAGTAACGTCAAGCTCATCAAGGACGGCACACTCACCGTCGGCATGGAAATCGGCTATCCGCCTTTTGAGGACAAGGCAGAGAACGGCGAGCCCATCGGTTACGACGTGGATCTGGTCTATGCCCTTGCTGACAAGATGGGCATGGAAGTCAACATTGTCGACACTGCTTTTGACGTCATTTTCGCAGGCATCGGCACCAACTACGACTGTGTCGTTTCGGCTGTCACCATCACCGACGAGCGCAGAGAGAACTGCCTCTTCTCGGATCCCTACATCGACAGCTACCAGGCAGTTGTCGTCAAGAAGGGCAGCGACACAAAGATCACATCCCTCAAGGACCTCTCCGGCAAGTCCGTCGCTCTGCAGGACGCCACCACTTCCAAGGCACTGCTCGAGGATATGATCAAGACAGGCACCGTCACAGACTGCAAGATGGGTCCCTCCGAGAAGGTTCTCACCGCCTTCACAGCGCTTGACAACGGCGAATACGACGTTGTGCTCTGCGACAGCCCTGTTGCGGACACCTATATCACCAACTATCCCGAGAAGTACGAGCTGGCATTCCTCGACAACGAGAACGTCGAGCAGTTCGGCGTTGCCATGGCCAAGACCGACACAGCTCTTCAGACTGCCATCAACGAGGCCATGAAGCAGCTCAAGGACGAAGGCTTCTTCGAGGAGAACAAGACCAAGTGGTTTGCGTAATCTAAGCGGACAGTGAACAGTGGACGGATTCTGTTTTACTGTACAACTGAATAAGAGAAAAGGCACATGGCGGCGATTCTCGCTGTGTGCCTTTAATTGGTTTTTTGCAAATAAAAGAGAATAGAAGGTGTAATCCAATGAAAACAAAAACAGCGTCATTCCTCAAGGGGATTGTCTCGGCGTTTGACGTGAGGAAGTGGGAGCAGAAATCCCGTATCATCGCGGTAGTTCTGCTGACGATCTTCGTTGTGGCGACGGCATTCGCCTTTGTCAAGCCGAGCGAGGCAGAGCTGATGGACAGCGCTTCGCAACAGATCCGCACGGAACTGAAAAAGGACGAAACGCGTTCCCGCCGTCAGGTAGCCATCACCTACAATGACCTTTATTTTATCAATTACGCGTCCTTCTCGACATCGGGCGTCAAGGGTATCAGCGAAAAATACGTCGGCTTTGCGGGCAGCGTACATAAGGCGGACGAAGGTGCGTGGAACGTCACAGGACAGTTTATCAATTATACCTATCGCATGCTGGGCAGCGGACAGAGCATGCTCTACGGCGCAAAGCTCACCATCCTGCTCACCACCATCAGCATTGTCTGCGGTCTTTTCATCGCTGTTTTCTTAGCGCTGGGAAAGATTTCCAAGAACCCCATCATCAGTCTGCCCTGCCGCGCATACATTTTCTTCTTCCGCGGCACTCCGTTGATGATTCAGCTTTTCTGCATCTATTTAGCGGTACCGGGCATCTTCAAGGGCTTCAGCTGGCGCAGCCTGTTTGACTCCAACGACCCCGAAGGCGTATTCAAGGGGGCATTTGTGGCGGCATGCATCGCCTTTGTGCTCAACAGCGCCGCCTACTGCGCCGAAATCGTCCGCGCCGCGGTGGAATCCATCGACAAGGGACAGTACGAGGCAGCCAAGGCGCTCGGCATGAGCTACGGACAGACCATGAGCAAGATCATCATTCCGCAGTCGGCACGCCGCATGATTCCGCCGGTGTGTAACGAATTCGTCATGATGATCAAGGACGCTTCGCTGGTGTTCGTCATCGGTCTGATGGACATCACCACTATTTCCAAGACCATCTCCGCGAGCGGTTCTTATCTGGTATTTATCCCGGCGCTGGCGATTTACCTGGTTATCACGGCGTTCTTCACCTACATCTTCGGCAAGATCGAGAAGAAATTCTCGGTGTATGAATAAAGGAGGGATTTGGCTATGTCAATGATTCGCACCGAACACGTCAGCAAGAAATTCGGACATTTGGAGGTTCTCAAGGACGTGAACCTCACGGTGGAAAACGGCGAAGTGATCTGCATCATCGGACCGTCCGGCGCAGGCAAATCCACCTTCCTTCGCTCGCTCAATCAGCTGGAAATGATCACCGGCGGCAAAATCTTCATCGAGGACGAACTCTTCCTGCACCGCGAACACGACCGCACGGTGGACAGCATCGACAAGGAGAAGCACAAGGCGCTCATGCTGGAAATGGGAATGGTGTTCCAGCACTTCAATCTCTTCCCGCACAAGACTGTGCTGGAAAACCTGATGCTTGCGCCCATGACCGTCAAGGGAATGACCCAGGCGGAGATTGAACCCCTTGCTCGCAAGCTGCTGGAGGAAGTGGGACTCTCTGAGAAGGCGGACGAATACCCCTCCAAGCTGTCGGGCGGACAGAAGCAGCGCGTTGCGATTGCCCGTGCGCTTGCGATGCAGCCCAAGATCATGCTCTTCGACGAACCGACCTCGGCGCTGGACCCCGAATTGGTGGGCGAGGTGCTGAACGTTATGAAGAAGCTGGCGGAAGAGGGCATGACGATGCTGTGTGTCACGCATGAAATGGGCTTTGCCCGTGAAGTCGCCGACAAAGTGGTATTCATGGCGGACGGAATCATCATGGAAGAGGGCAAGCCGGAGGAGATTTTCAGCAATCCCCAGAACGACCGCACCAAGCAGTTCTTACAGAGCATTTTATAATTCTTACCATCACAGCGCCGCTATCAGACTCGGAGCCGAGCAAAATAGCGGTGCTGTTTTCCGATTAAGGCGATTGTAAAACAAAAAAAGCATAGCGCAGCGCGCAATTAGCGAGCGTTTTTTCCCCAGGCGAGCGTGGGGTCCAGGGCAATGTCATCAACTTAAGAAGAAACCTGCGCCGGGGGCGCTCCTACCGGCACTTCG
>ONID01000195.1 GCA_900317765.1 uncultured Eubacteriales bacterium
CTCTCCTTTGAAAAGACCTTCCCCGACGCGCAGGTCATCCGGCTGGAACAGAATTACCGTTCCACCCAGAATGTTCTCGACGCCGCGAACGCCGTCATTCAGAACAACACCGAGCGCAAGGGCAAGAACCTCTGGACGGCGAACGGCTCCGGCGACAAGGTGGTGCATTACCAGGCGCAGAGCGAATACGACGAGGCGGCCTTCATCGCCAAGTGCGTGGAAAACAACGTTGCCTCCGGCATGCGCTACGGCGATCACGCCGTGCTCTACCGCATGAACTCCCAGTCCAACTCCATCGAAAACCACTTCATGCGCGCCGGTATTCCCTACCGCGTCATCGGCGGTCACCGCTTCTATGAGCGCAAGGAAATCAAGGATATGCTCGCTTATCTCTGCGTGATCGCCAATCCCTCTGACGAAATCCGCTTAAAGCGCATCATCAACGAACCCAAACGCGGCATCGGCGACAGAACCATTGAAAACGCCTCCGAGATCGCCGCGGAGCTTGGCAAGAGCATGTTTGAGGTCATCAGCGAAGCCGACAGCTATCAGGCACTCGCCAGAAGTGCCGCAAAGCTAAAAGCCTTTACAGATATGATAGAGGAATTTATCGACGCAGCCGACGAAATGAAGCTGCATGAGCTGCTGGAACTTATTCTCAACAAGACCGGATACATTGCCGCCCTGCGGATGGGCGACGAAAAGGCGGAGGAACGCATCGAGAACATCAACGAACTGGAATCAAACCTGCTGAAATACCAGGAGGAACACGGCGACGCCACCGACCTCGGAGAATTCCTCGAAGAAGTGGCGCTGATCGCCGACATCGACAACTTCGACAGCGACAGCGACGCGGTCGTCCTGATGACCATGCACTCCGCGAAGGGGCTGGAATTCCCGGCGGTATTCATGCCCGGCATGGAGGAGGGCATCTTCCCCGGCATGCAGTCGATCCTCAATCCCGGAGAGATTGAGGAAGAACGCCGCCTTGCCTACGTGGGCATCACACGCGCCAAACAGAAGCTCTATCTCATCAGCGCCGACCGGAGAATGGTATTCGGCAATTCCCACGCCAACCGCGTGTCAAGATTTGTGGAGGAAATTCCCTCTGAGCTGATCGAAGATATGCGCCACGAAGTTCCCAAGCGCACGCCGATCTCTTCAAAGCCTGCCGAAAAGCAGCGCCCCCGGGACAACGAGCTTGTCGGGCTGCGTCAGAAGAAGGTCGACAGCGCAAAGTCAGCTTGCTTTACGCCAGGAGATCGTGTAAAGCATAAGATCTTTAAGGATGGAACCGTTGTAAAGGTCACTCCAATGGGCAATGATGCACTGCTCGAAATCGACTTTGACAGCAAGGGACTGAAAAAGATCATGGCGAATTACGCCGCTCTGCAGAAGCTATAAGAGATTCAATAAAAAGCCGTACCGTTAACCTTGTTCAAACAGAACGATGGAAACGATACGGCTTCATTGTTTTGGGTTATTTATTCAGATCTGCGTTGATCTTCCTGATTCTTGCCCGGTAGACTGAGTACATTACCACCCATATGGAGCCATAAATCCCGGCAAAGATGGCCATATAGCTGAGTACACCGCTGAGAGAGTGTTCCATCCAGTGGCAGACATAAGCAATCGGAATCATCGTGCAGACCGATAGGAGGAAGTTGATGCCGCTCTGCGCGGCAAGATTGAGCCTTTCACTCTCCCAGATGACCGACATTGCCGCGAACGCAACGCCCATGATCCCGCAGAGGAAGAACTGAATGATGACGGCGGCAATCTCACTGCCGAATTGCTCTGTCATAGCCGGTACGACGGGGGAATAATGCCCTTTACCTAACGCAAGCGAACTGAAAATAGTAATAGCGTAGCCGATTGTCACGCCGATGGGAAATCCGATCAATCCTCTGAGTAATCCTTTTTTCATAATGCTTCATTCCTTTCATGTAATGCAATTAAGCTGGTTAAATCCCTAAAATCTTCTTGATCTCCGAGACATATCTGCGGGAAACAAATGTGGTGTCGCCGTTTTTCAGCTTCACCTGAATGGTTCCTGCAAAGCTCAGGTCGAAATTTGCCGTCTTGTTGAGATTGATGATCTCCGAGTTGGATATGCGAACGAATTTTCTACCAGACAGCCTTTCCTCCGCCTGGTAGAGCCGCATCCGCAGACGGAACGTACCCTTTTCCGTGACAGCCAGCACCTTCTGATTCTCCGAATACACGCGGTAGATGTCATCCGGCGACAGAATCTCAGCACGCTCGTCCGTGAATCCTGTGATGATGTCGGAGCCTGTTTCCTTCAGCCTTTTGACGGCTTCCGTCACCTCATCAGTGATTTCCGCGGTGTAAATCACCGCAAGCGGTTCGATGTATACGCTGTCGAGCTTCAGATCAACTCTCATGTCTTTTTCCTCCCTTCGTTTATCTGTCATTCGCAATTGCAACTACATTATACAACCTTCGCCAAAAGCTTGCAACAGATTTTACATATTCGGTCGTTTGCGGCATACAGTCGGTCATTTTCGGACAATCGAGTAGGAGACTACCCATTCAAACGGTACGGAATATCTGGGATTGCGTTTTTCATGGGGCGGTTCACCTTTGATATGCTGACCGCAAAGGAACAGGGACGGTTGCGCAATGGGAAAATTTTTCTTTCTTCTGCCGGAAAAATCAAACCACCTTCGCAGAAACGCCGAAGTGACGTT
>ONID01000035.1:0-18164 GCA_900317765.1 uncultured Eubacteriales bacterium
GCTTCATCGGGTACGGCATCGTCTTCCCCTTCTTCTGAGAAACTCTCCTCACGCAGCGCATCAGATTCTTCGATTTGCTCATCAGCTGCTTTCTCGCGGTTCTCATCTTCCATAGTGTCAACTTCACGCCGTCCGTAAGGTTCGCGGACAGACGAATCGGCTGTCTCATTCAGATCCGCTGCGCCTGACAAAGAGGCGTTCTGCTGCTTCAACTGCTCAATCTGCTCCTGCATCGCGTCTATCTGAGATTGCAGCCGCTTTTCTTTTTCGACAAACTCCAGGTGAATACGCTCGATTTCCGCTCTCCATTCATCGCGCATTCTGCTGTTTTCTTCTCTTAATTCGTCAAACAGCCGCTTGTTTTCCTTGAATAGTTCATCATGGGAATTCAAAGTATCTTCTTCGGGTGATACTTTGCCAAGAATAAACGTTCTGTATTCCTCACATTGTTTCAGCTCCGTAAACATTTCCCCGGGTGAAGCAAAGCGATCTTTTGGATAATACTGCGTCGCTTTTACGATCAGCGCCTTTAGTTCCGCGGAACCGTACTTAGGCGGAGGAAGTGCGCCCTTGTTGTCAATGCGGGCATAATGATCCTTTTCCGCATTGCCGAACGGATATGTCCGATCGTTCAGATAATAATACATCACCAGACCCAGCGAATACATATCGCAGAGCTTATGGTCGTGCCGTATATCCTTGTCGAATCCGATAATTTCAGGCGCCATCGTCGAAAGTGTTCCCCTGCCGGTCACTGTGCCGTCATTGTCGTTCCTCGCCTCTCCGAAATCGCCTAAAAGAAATCCCTCGTCATTCCGGAAATCTCCGTCGTACAGGATATTCTGGGATTTGATGTCGCGGTGGATGATCTGCTTTTCCATACAGGTCTGCAACAGCGGAAGAAGGTCATTCCCCAGACGCAGGGCAATTTCAATATCGTCCGTCTTTGTTTTGTTTTTGGAAAGAGGACAAAGGAACGGCATGAGCGTGCAATAGAGTGTATGGGATTCTTCACCATAGGTTGTTTCAACTGTGAAGCTCATCAGATAATTTACTATATGCTTCTGTCCAAACGCCATCAGCTTTTTTACGGCTTCTGTTTCACGTTCGTTTTTTCCGTCGTTTTCATCGGTATTTACATCGGCTATACGCAGGGCGTATTTTTTTCCTTTCTCACCGTGCAAAGGGTTCACGGCATATACTCTCGCATATCCGCCGCTGTCTATGTATTCGCCGATCGTGTAATTCTGATAGTCATTGCTCTCCTTGAGCCTGTCAAACTCTTTTTTCACCAATTCCAGACTTCTGTCGTCCAGAATACCTCTCTTCATTTCGTTCAATCCTCCATGCGGAAAATAACTTAACTGTCAGGTCACAGCTTCAACCAGAGAGCAGGACGAACAGCGACGTTGTAATAATTGACGTCGCAGCCTGTTTTTTTGACGCCGCCGGAATGAGACACACAGACAGCATTCCTGTTATTTACTCCGGATGTACGGAGCCACCAGTCATCCGAACGGTCGTCATAATCGAATTTCTGCTTGTGCGCGTAATCCGTCGTGTAGGCTATCATATTCTCTGCTGATCCGAAATATCGTTTTGCCTCATCCGCACTCAACACAAACACCTGATCGCGCGTGGGATTATAATTCGCATAGTCATGTGACTGCGTACTTTGGTTTCTATTTGTGACAGGAACCACACGTTCGGGACGCAGGCTGCCGAATGCTTTCGCCATGAATTCTCCGTTCAGCCACTTTCGAAGGGTGCAGTTTTCCCACGTCACTTCCGTGAGATTATCATTGAACCGCTTGTAATCGATCAGCTGATCCGTAATGATCAGAGCCTTTCCGTCCCTGACCTCCAGAACCCGCCAGACAAGCTGTTCGGCGTCGCCTGCAGAGGTCTGGGGATAGCTTCCGAATTTCAGCTTGTCGCCTATATGAACAATCAGGCGCGGTAAAGGTCTTCTCTGCTGAATCTGCCCGGACTGCTGACGCGAATCTGTCCGGCGCACACGTATTACTTCCGGTTGACGGAAAGACTGCTGACTCTCAGAATGCTGCTGGTTGTCTCTCTTCTTGATCTCCTCAAGCTGTTTGCGATACTGAATGGCTTTCTCTCTGATCGCCCGGTTTTCCGCCTGCAGCCTGGCAATCTGATTCACCATGAAATGTTCCGGCGTCTGTGTTTCCTCAAGGGATGAATCAGTCATCAAAACAAAGTGGTCATATTCTTCACACTTTTCCAGTTCTTTGAGCATCTCAAGAGGTGACTGGAACCGTTTGGACGGATAATACTGTGTCGCTTTGAGCACCAGCTGCTTGAGCCTTCTGGAACCGTATTTAGGAGCAGGAAGTGTGCCCTTGGTGCTGAGCCGCTTGCGATGGGCTTCTTCGTTGTTGCCAAAGGGATACGTTCTGCCATTCAGATAATAATACATCACAACGCCAAGAGAATACATATCGCACAGGCTGTGTTCATTTTTTATATCTTCATCGAAACAGGCAATCTCAGGGGAAACGGTTGCGGGAGTACCTATACCGGAGACGGTGCCTTCACTGTCCCACCTTGCCTCGCCGAAATCGCCGAGAATAAGACCGCTCTCATTGCGGAAATCCCTGTCAAAGAATATATTCTGAGGCTTGATGTCACGGTGAATGATCTGTCTCTGCATACAGGTCTGGAGAAGGGGAAGCAGATCGCATCCGCACCTGACGGCAAGCTCCAAGTCGTCCGCGGTATTCTTGTATTTTGACAGTGTATTGAGAAATGGCATCAGTGTACAGTATTTCACTCCGAATTCCGTCTCAACGGTAAAATCCATCAGATACTCAACAATGTGCTTCTGTCCGTCACTCATAAGCTGTTTTACCGCGTTAAGCTCTCTCAGATTCTTCTGCTCATCCTTGTCAGACTTGTCTTCGTCGGCAATTCGCAGGGCTAATTTTTTGCCACTTTTTTTCCCTCCGAGCTTTTCCCCGATCATTCCTCCGAAAAAGCCTTCCACAGCGTAAACTCTCGCAAATCTTCCGCTGTCAATATAATCGGTTATCCTGTAGTTTTTATAATCGGTGCCCTTTTTGCAGCGGTTGAATTCATTGATTACCAGCATCAAGCTGCCTTCATCCAGTTTTCCCAGCTTCGCCATTATTCTCACTTCCCACTTGTATGATCATTGAATAACGCAATCAATCGACACCCCCGAAAATTCGGAACTGTCGATCGTTTTTCCTATTTTTTTCCGCGCGAATTTTTTACGGCGCGTATGATAAAGTCCTGCTGCACCTCGCAATTGGCAAATACCAGAGCAACGTCATATACCCAGACCACCATCAGGTGTTCCAATCGTTTGGATTCGATTTTTTTGCCATTGCAAATGCTGCCCGCGCTTGACCCCAAATCATGATATGTGTAAACGATTCCTCTGCGGTTGACCATGGCATGCCTTCTGCCTATCTGAGGACGCATCAGTTTGAGGTCGCAGCCTTCGCCCCTGCCCATGATGAATTCGTCCTTTTCCCCGTCTAAAACAATCTCTGAGCCAATAAAGCAGTTGTCATCCTTGTCAACGGCGTAAACTCTCCAATCCACTCTTCCGCCGTTTCCGGAGGTATTTCCGGAAGTGACCGGAGATATAATCCTTCTCTTCTTGAAAACCGTCCATCCTGTATAACCTATCATTCCGATGGCTGCCAGAACAGCAATCATCAGAAAAAAATCAAAGAATTCCATAATCAGTCTTCCTTCTGATTCAACCGAATCAATAATGCGGAATGATCGTCGCCGTAACGCAGCACCTGTTCTGTATCGATGAGCCTGGCAAGGTCGGTCTCGTCAAAATCATCACGATCAGATTCATTGAATATTCCGCTGAAAAATGCTGCGCGTTCGTCTTTATTATCGGAATAACCGTTGTAAACTCCGTCGGTCATCATAAGCAGTCTGTCATAATCGCCGGCATTGAGTACCTTCATATACAGATGCTCGTCGGCATCAGACTCGATGGTAAAAAATGTGCGGTTTGAAACATAGTAATTTTCAGCGTCGGAAACACATTCGATGCTTCCGTCCTTTTTTCTGCCGTATATCATACCGTCCCCTATATGCAGACAGATCAGATTTCCGCCTCTGAGGTATACGCCCATCATCGTGGCATATGCCTGTATCGCATCTTCCGGTTTGCCGTCTATCAGCTTCTCGTGTGCCTGCTCTATGCTGTCGAGCAGCAGTTCTTTGAACTGACCCTGAGGAATATCATCCGCACAGCAAGAAAGAAATGTTTTCACATTCATGATCGCGCCGTACTCACTGCAATTGCCTCCGCCGGCACCGTCGCTCAGTGCGGCGGCAACGTAATCATCCGTCACCCTGAAATCAGCGAAATCCTGACAGTACATGCCCTTTGAAGCATGACGCCTTCCGGTGACCACGGCCCTGAATATCTGCAATCCCGTGTTCACGGATTCCTCCGATTTTTCTATGAAAAGGGAAGGATTGGCTTTTGTTTTTCCGCTTTTCGCATCGGCTCTGAGGGAATAAAGCGCAACGCGTTCAAAATCCTCGGCAATTGCCGGCTTAACGGAATGCAGAGGTAATTTTTTGTCCGATATATAAATATTCTTCATGCCGCGGTGTGACATGCATGAATGTGCCAGCAAATATTGCTTTTTACCCGAATACACTCTCACCGCTCCGTCGCCAATCACAAAGCACACCATACCTCCGTCCTTGACGGTGAAACAGCCCCCGATATACGGCAGCAGATGCTTTTCCTGTGAGCCCAGCGTGATGTCAAGCTTCTGCGAGGCGTATTTGACGTGCTCTAAAATGGTTTCGGCAAATTGCTTTTTCGTCATTTTTGCCGCATTGTCTGTTTCATACAGCCTGAAAAAGGTCAATACGGAATGCGCATAGGCATAAGCATACAGGGACTTGTCTTTAGTCTCTCTCGCCATAACGCTCACGGCAACCATTTCCCCGTTTTTTGTCCGCATCCACTCGGAATAGTAACCGTCATCGCAAAGACTGCGTTGAATTTTTAACATGGCATTTCTTCTCCTTTGATAATCGTTTATTGTATCAGATGCACATTGCCTTTTCAAGATCAACATCCATCCTCTGCAGGAACAACGACAACTCTTTTTCACTCAGAAGTGCGTGTACATAACCGAAAAGTCCCGTGTACGAGCTGTTGTAAAGATACTCGAGATCCTTTTGATTGCTGAGATTTTCCTTGCCTGCCATTTCTTTGCCGGCAAAGCGTGCATCCTTATTGTACAGCTGTAGAAGCACAAATAACAGAGCTGCTTCGTAAGGCTCTCTCGGACAAAGTTCCTCCATGCCTGACCGGATGAGCGTCCTGTTGATCTCGCTGAGAGGCATTCCGAGATACAGACAAAAGGCTATGATCTGCCGTCTGCGCGGCATGGGTCTGAGAAACAGATCGCATTGTGCCGACGATTCTCTGACTTCGGTACTCATACCCGAAAAAACGCGCTGCATAGCCGGCGTCATCTTAGTGTTTTCATAAAAATCCCTGTTGGAACGATACCCTATATTCTTTCTGTACTGCACAAGCGCCGCGGAAAGATTGTGATAGCTGCCGGTGAGCGTTTTGCGGCTCTTTTCGATCATCATGTAAAATTCCGGATCACTGAACCTGTCCTTGAGCAATGAGCCCCTTGCCATCTCGTGACGGTTTGTCGCCCACAGACCTTTCGACTGTAGGCGGCTGACCTCTGCATAATACAGATCAGCCCTCTCACCATATGAAGAGGGCAATTGCAATGCATCCATCCCGCTTTGGACAATGCTTTGACGCATGATCTCCAGCAGACGGATATACATAATATTTTCAAGGCTGTCCGATCTCAGACCGGAAAAGCCTCCGTAACGTGTCATCAGCTTTGACACTTCTTCGGGCTTGAGTCCGAAGCAGCACCCGATCATTACATAATGCTCCCGGTGATACGGAATGCATGTATTCCACTTTTTCACCGTATTGAGGGCGCATTGACAGCGGTCGGCTGTCGCACGGGGAGTACACCCCTGCGACAGCCCGGCATAATAGCTCTGCCACTGCTGTGTAAGTTTTTTGTTGAATCGGTCAATATTTTCTTCGTAAAGATTTAAAAATGCGCCGCTTCCTTCTTCCTTGGCCGCTTTGGATATTTCACCCTTCATGATCACAGTCGTGTTCATGGTTCATATCACCTTTAATATTTTTTCAATCGGATTATGACAGCTTGCTGAGTTCTCTGTATATCCGCACAGCGGAACCAGCAAGATTTTTACCCGCCTTGTGGGTATTGTTTTCCACTAAACAGACGGTGTATCGGTCGTTGAAGGATACAAACGACGCACGGTTGGCTCCGTCTACCTGTGCCGTACCGGTCTTGGCGTGTATGCCGAGCTTCTTGTCGACACCGTAGCTGATCGCGGCGTTTTTCATAGCGTTTGAAACATATGCCGCGGATTCCTTTGAACAGGCGGTGCCGAGACTCTCGGTCTTTCCTTTATAGAATGTCTTTTCCGAAGTCGAAATGCTGTCTATGATATACGGCTTTTTCAGTTCGCCGCCATTGGCGATTGCCTCGCCGATCAAAGCGATGTTGATAGGCGTGAGCAGCAGTCTGCCCTGTCCGAAACCGGCAGCAGCTACCTCTTCCGCACTCGATGACATCAGATTGTGCTCCGAATGAATATTGCCGAAATCCAGTTCAAGGTCACTGCCGATGCAGAAGCTCTCGGCTCTTTGCTGCAGTTTGAATGCGCCTATTTCGTTGGTCATGTGAGAAAAATAGGTATTGCAGGACTTGACAATTGCTCTTTCCAGCTTAATCTTTCCGTTGACACCCTTTCCCGCATTGTGGAATGAATGACTGCCGATTGTTTCGGTTCCGGTGTCATTATAAACCTCGTCTGCACGACCTTCGTCATAAATCAGAGTGGAAGTGACAGGCTTCATGGTGCTTCCAGGTGCAAGAGCCTTGCGCCAGTTCTGAATGAGGAAACCGTCGTTTTCGGAGGAATTCATCTCATTCCAGTTGGAGGAAAGATTGTTGACATCCATCTCAACGCCGGGATAGGACGTAGCCAGCGCAAGTATTCTGCCCGTGGCGTTTTCCAGCACAACGACACAGCCCTGTGTACCTTTTATCTCCTCGTAGGCAAGATTCTGAATGCGGTTTACAGTCGTGAGACGTATAGTGGCTCCGTGATGCGTCTTGTCTCCGGTCATCAGCAGATCTTCATATTTGGCTCTGAGACCGTACTTGCCGTAAACGGCATTGTTGAACCCGACCAGCTGACCATAGGATTTATGCATGCACTTTGCGCTTTTGCCCGGTTCCTCCGAAAATGTGATGATATCTCCGTTGGAATCGGTGATGCTCCCTTCAATGGTCGCTGCCCTCATCTCTTTTTTGGCTATGCTTTCCTTCAGGGAATCTCCCTTTTCATTCACACCGTAAAACACCGCGCCGTAGTATACTAAATAACACGCAAAGATCACCGTAAGGGCTACAAATCCGCAGACAACCGCGTTGGCCCTGTTAATGGCTTTTGAAAATATAGTATTGAGCATTTCTATTTCTCCTATCTGGTAAAGGGGATTTCCTCCTGCTCCGGAGTATCTGCCTTCTGCTCTGAAGACGCCTTTGCAGGGGCAGGGAGAGTAATATTCGGTCGAATACCCGCTGTACCCCAGATCAGCAGCATCACATTGAATACGGAGAGGAGCATATTGGTTCCTCCGTGGGAAATAAACGGCACAGCAATGCCGGTCATAAAGCTGAAATTGGTGGTACCCATCACATTGATGAAAGTCGGAAGAATCAATCCAAGCGCAGCGCCCGTGAACATCACGGATTCAAATCGATTGTCCATCCGAACCGATTTCAGCAGCGAACGGTAAAGAATAATAAAGAAAAGCACAAGCACTACGATTGCAAAGACAATGCCGCAGCGAAGGATCAGTCCCACATAGGCATAGTCGGAGTTTTCGATAGGAATGGTAGTGCGACGGGTAGAGCCGAACAGGCCGCCGTTCATAATCATTTCGCGCGCTTTCACCGGCTGTCTGCTCGCCTCATCCTTGTATTCGATCATATACTGATCGAGATCTGTAAAGATCATGACTCTCTGGTGAAGCTTATCAAAAATCTGGTATAGTTTTTTGGAGAGGCCCGCAGGCTTTTCACCGAGAAGTATTTTGCTTTTTACCCTCGAATAGACAAGACCGAGCACACCGTATCCGCCTAAAACAGTCAGCAGCGTTCCGCCCAGAACGATCGCTGTGTCGAGCAGCTTTTCGGAGTATATAAACGTCAGGATAATCCACATAAGCAGAATCACAAGAAGCGTTCCCAGCTCGTTGATGATCAGCAGCAGTCCGGCTGAACCGAGGGTCATGGCTGTGGAAAAGATAAAGCGTTTTTTATGGCTAAGCGAAGACTTCCACAGTACGGCGTGGAAGAGAACATACAGCGGCTTGAAAAGCTCCGTGAGCTGGAGAGAAAGCGGACCCAAAACCAGCCATGCCTTTGTTCCGTTGATATTTCTTCCGATGGTCAGAAGTATCAGCGTAATCAGCACAACCCCGCCGGCCACAATTATGAGTGCCTTCTGCGCCTTTTTTTCGTCGCCTAAGTCCTTCTTTCCAAGATAGGAAATAACGGCCACACACACCGCGCCGAAAACAGGTGAAACAAAGAGCAGGATTGTCGGCATAGAGGATACGCCCTCATTGATAAGCACCTGCGTCATCTGACCTATTTCAAGCAGCAGTATGGCAGACATGGCGATAACCAGATCGCCTTCAAAATGAATAGTGTAAACCAACGCACCCGAAGTTACGATAAGCATAGGAATGACAATACTCATCATAGGATCAGCGAGTTCCCGGTTGGCGGCAAACAGCACCAGCAGGACGATGAACACGACGTTCATACCCAATATCCATGCTATGTCACGAATCTTTTTATTCATCTTCATTCTCCCACGCCCTACAGGGCATAACATTGAGCAGAAAACCGGTTATCTTGAAAAAACGTTGGTTGAGGAGTTCTGATTGACGTTGTTTCTGGAAAATGTCATGGTATCCTCATGATCACGTTCAAATGTAGCCTCATCGCGTTTCGAACCGGGATTAAAGCTTAGATCCTTCCGGACGTCCGCATTGAGAACAAAGGCTATCGGAATATTGCCCAGCCATATCACCTGCTTATCCACCAGATCAAAGCTCTCCATGACAAGGCTGCCTTCAATATAAGTAAGAGCGATAGAACCGTCTCCGCGGGAGAGGGGCTTGGCAAAATAACCGTTGGCGTCTTTTCCCACACCGAGATGCGTACGGCTTGTGTAATCCTGAGAGGTTGCGCCGTCTAATACAAAGCTGCATGTCTTGCTTCTGCCGATTGTAAATTTGCCGTTTTCCGGCACCTTGAGATTTTGTTTCTTGATGGGAACGCCGGTGTTGGGATCAAGCTGAACCACCGACCACTCGGTAAAAATACCGGTTTCTACTTCCTCTTCATACGGAGCATTGACGGATTGATTGACAGGAGCTCCGCCGGGAGCAGGAGCTGGCGGAACCGGCTGCTTGTTGTTGAACGGAAAAATCGGCTCTGTATTTCCGTTGGATCGTCTGACGATCATATAACAGATAAAACCAATAAAAGCAATAATGGCGATGATAATAAGATAGGACATAAATTCTTTCATTTTGAAAAACCCCTTAATTATTTATTCGACTCACTGTCGTTGGTATTATTATAGCACATGATCAAAATATGTCAATTTATTTGAAAGTATTTGACAGGCATTTTTTCATATTTGCAAAAAAAGGAAAAATAGCGTCATCCCAGCACTGTCATATGACAAACTCCCCGTTGTCCGCTTGAAGTAATGGCATAAATATCGACCTTTCCTTTTTTCAGCGCCTTGACATTTCCGCTGATATTGACTGTCGCTATAGATGGATCAGCGCTTTCCCATCTGACAAAATCAGTAGAATCATTCGGGACCATCTTGGCCACCAGCAGAATCTCTCCACCTGCGTAAATAGAATATGTTGCGTGGGTAATGCTTACTGACTTCGACGGGAGATCGGCATGATCTCGGCTGTATATCGGCATGGTATGATAGGATTTCTCGGGATAATGATCCAGAGTAGAAAAAATATATCCTTGCTCCCGGAGATAAGGTATTATTTTCTTCAGTGCAGGGACATTGAGACTTCTGTCGTGCATAAGCAGTATTTCCTCGTCATCGGTACAGGTCTTTTTGACATTTTCCAGCGAAAATGCCGCGCTTGCCCGTTTGGAAGTGTCACCCGCCGTGGCGGTCCAGTCAAACACCCTGTATCCGAGATCTTCCGCACCGCTGAGATTCCGACGCATCCAGAGAGGATTACAGCGTGTATTGTCGGTACCGCCCGGAAAACGCAGCAGATCACATTTCTTTCCTGTAATTTCTTCCACTCGTTCCGAAAGAAGTTCAATTCCGCGAAAATATGAATAATAAGTAGCGTAGCACTCTCTGAATTTGTGGCTGTTGGAATGAAGACCGACCACATGTCCCTGTTCCTGCATATCCTTGGTGAGGTTGAGCTGATAGGAACTCACTACAAAAAAGGTAGCCTTTACATCGTATTCTTTCAGAACCGCAAGAATATCCTCGGTGCTCTTTGTGGGTCCGTCATCTATGGTGAGATAACAGGTTTTTTTGACCGTAACGGCACAATTGGCACTTCTTCCGTCTTTGTTCTCCGCTGTCACCGTACATTGACCTACTCCCGTGCCCTTGATGAAGCCGCTCTCGTCGACAGATGCGATTGCCTCATCCGATGAACGAAAGACAATTCCTTCTCCCCCCTGCGCAAGAAGCTGAAACTTCAGTCCCTTGCCTATTTCAATTGACGTTTCGTTAAGGACAACATCCACAGGCTTCACAACGGCATCAGACACACTGACATCGGAAGACGACAAGACCGGATTCGAATCCGAATCAAACCAGCGTCTGATATATTGTGAGGTGGACCTGATCAGCACGACAAGAGCTCCGGCTATCACCATTAGCAGCAACAAGATCACAATTATTCTACCGGTTTTTCTTATTTTCATTTTTCGACAACTCCGCATATAATTTTGCAATTGAAATCATTCTTTGACTAATCTTAATGTCATGATGTTTTACAGATATTTTATCATACAGCGAGTCTAAAATCAATCCTTTTGCAAAGGGAGATAAAGAAAAGATTAAGAATACCCTGAAATGATTGACAACAGTGTGGGCAGGATGTAAGATATAAAACAAAAAGGCGGTGACGCATACGCTTCAAATAAAACATCTGACAGTCAATCACCGGCGGGACTTGCGCTGTCTGATACGCGATCTGTCATTCACTCTCAGAGAACACGACAGGGCTGCCATCATCGGTGAGGAGGGCAACGGAAAATCTACGCTGCTGAAGCTGCTTGATGACACTTCACTTGTCGAAAGTTACTGCGATTATTCCGGGGAAATCATTAGACCGGGCAATGTTGGCTATCTGGAACAGGAACTGCCGGAAGAAAAATCCGGCTTGACAGTGTACGAATTCTTCTGCGCTGCGCCAGGCTTCTTTGACCGCACTCCCGGTGAACTGAACCGATTTGCCCAAAGCCTCGGATTCGCCGGAGATGTATTTTATTCGGTGCAGACACTCGGCACACTTTCCGGCGGAGAAAATGTCAAGCTGCGGCTTCTCGCTCTCGCGGTACAGCAGCCGGACATTCTGCTGCTCGACGAACCGTCCAATGATCTGGATATTCCTACACTTGAATGGCTGGAAAGTTTCATCAGGAATTCCGAGGTACCCGTGCTGTATATATCGCACGATGAAACGCTGCTGGAAAACACCGCCAACATGATCATCCA
The DNA here is from genome assembly GCA_900317765.1 of uncultured Eubacteriales bacterium. Lineage (GTDB taxonomy): Bacteria > Bacillota > Clostridia > Oscillospirales > Acutalibacteraceae > RUG762. Next base: position 11,923 of record ONID01000035.1, read on the forward strand.
TCTCGAACAGGTTCACCGCAAGACAATTCCCGTCTGCACTGTTACGCGATGCGGTTACCGGGAATATGTAGAACGCCGTGAATCCTCACGCGCACATCAGACACAGATGGCACGCAAGGAACAGGCGGAATACGAAAAGCAGCAGGAAAAATTCCGACGCATTCAGTCCCGCGTGGAGCATGAACAGAACGCTGTCAGTCGTCAGGACCCGCACAGCGGACGACTGCTCAAGAAGAAAATGGCGGCGGTCAAGTCAATGGAACGCCGCCTTGAACGGGAACACAGCGAAATGACACAGCTTCCCGAAACGGAGGACGAAATCTTTGTCCGCTTTTCCGGCGACATTACTTCCAGCAGGGGCAAGACGATTCTCGACCTGCATCTCGATACACTTTCCAATGCAGGGGGAGAACTTGCAAAAAACATCGACCTCCACATTAGCGGCGGAGAGAAGGTATGCATTGTCGGACGTAACGGCGCCGGCAAGACAACGCTGCTCCGGCTGATAGCCGAACAATTGCTTGCACGCAAAGACATTAAAGCCGCCTATATGCCGCAGGATTACACTGATCGAATGGACATGTCGCTCACGCCGGTGGAATATCTCTCCCGAACGGGTGAAAAGGACGAACTTACCGCCATTCGCACCTATCTTGGCAGCATGCGCTACACAGCCGCTGAGACCGAACATTCCATCTCGGCACTGTCAGGCGGTCAGAAGGCAAAACTGTACTTCATAGCAATGAACCTGGATGGCTGCGACGTTCTTTTGCTCGACGAGCCGACACGCAATTTTTCACCCCTTTCGGGACCGATCATCCGTCAGGCGCTGAAGGAGTACGGCGGCACGATCATTAGCGTATCGCACGACCGTAAATATATCGACGAGGTTTGCGACAGGGTCTATTCATTCGGAAACTGAAAATACCGCAGATTCACGATTACGTAAATCTGCGGTATTAATATTTTATCCCGAAATTACAGAGCGTTATATCAGAACATGATCTTGCCCAGTATATAAGCGATAAGCGCAAAAGAAACCACATTGACAGCAATCAGTCCGAAAACATACCATAACGGGTTTTTCTCAAAAGCAGCGACCTTTTTCAAGCCTTCATAGAGCATAATGTATTTAAACATGATTCCAATCGTAAAAAGAAACAACGGAATCGGAAGATAAATAAAGCTCATGATCATAGCCGAGGCTCCGCAAACGGCCAACGGAAGCATGGCAGCAGAAAGAATATTCATATTCTGAATATAGCTGACTTTTTTCTTCTGAATATAGAAAAAAAGCGTGTTAAGTCCGGCGGAAGCAAAGAAGAAGGCAATGACAACAAGCAAAGAATAAATAAACAGCTTGACCTTCAGATCGCTCAATTGAGAGTCAATGCCCAATGATTCGCCCACTGAGCTGCTCAGGGAATTGCCCAGAAACGGAATACCGGAGACAAAGTTGCTGACCATTTCATTGATCATGTCATAAATTTTATTAATACTGTTCCGCATAACACAGAATATACCAAGCGTAATCAGCAGAACAGACGCTGACCCCAATATGCTCCACACATGGTGCTTATCAGTTGCCGCCCTGTCAAGAACAGTGGCAGGATTGTCGGAGAAAAAAGCTTTTAAATATTCGAACGTAAATGTAAAAATATTCGGTCCCGCAGGAGCCTTGGGAACAGGCTGAGGATAGCCTTGCTGCTGAAGGTTAGGCTGAGCGTAATTGTATCCCTGCTGCTGGAAATACGGCTGCCCATTATCGTATCCCTGCTGCGGGAATTCGGACTTTCCGTATTGATACCCCTGCTGCTGAGAACCGGACTGTCCGTATTGATACTCCTGCTGCTGTGAATCGGACTGTTGCTTAACAATCTCGATCTGCGGTTGCTTAACTTCCGGCTGTTCCGGTTGTTCGTTATTTGACTGCGAAACGCACAGCTGTCCACAATTGGGACACACCCCGTTTGCATCAAGCAGCGAACCGCAACGGAAACAGTATTTCATCGGCTTCTGCGATGGTTTGTTCTGATTATCCATGTATGATGCCTCCAAAATATTAATGAAAGCCATTATCATTAATTACTTATTTGCGTTTTTCTGCGCCTTGATGACCTTGAGGCGACTGAATTCTTCTCTGTCCTTCTCGTCGAGGGCGTCAGTGATGTATTTTACTGTCGTTTCAAACTTTGGTATCATGATATTCTTCAATGCGTTGGCACGCTTCTGTGTCTTTTTGATGGCGTCTGCGAGTCGGTAGACACAGTTTTCCACCTCGGCAAGCACGGCAGTCAGACGCTTTACCTCCTGGAATTTCAGGTAGGCGCGGTCGATCATGGAATTCGATGTGTACATACCGAAGGGAATCGTCAGCGGACGTTCTTCCAGACGCACAGTCGGAATTTCCACGCCCATGACCGAACGGTAGTCGATGGTGAGTCCGTCGTCCACCGGCACCGCTTCCGCAAGCGGTTCACAGAGTCCGAATACGATATTCGCCCTTTGCAGAGCGATATATGCCTCGGAATAATTCGTGTCGATCTCGCTCTGAATGGTCGCCGCGCGATCCATCATGGTCATCATTTCGCGCACCAATATGTTGCGCTTGCGGTCGAGCAGGTCATAGCCCACTCTGGCAAGCTCTAAGGATTTCTTTGTCGCAATCAGATTGCCTTTGGTGGGGACTGCATTCACAGCCATTGACCTCACTCCTTTCCACCATTAGGCTCCCTCGCCGGGGCAGAATGTAAATATCTATTATCTATTCGTTATTATCTATTCTTTATTATCTGAATTAATTGAAAACGTGCGTCGGGATTGGGAATCACAGCTTCGTCGGTATTCGCCTGACCCCTTGCTGATTCTCTGGGCTGGGCTTGCTTGCGTGTCCGGGTGCTTCGCTCTTTTCTTACTGCCTCTCGATAGTCCGCACAATTCGCCGCAAGCGGCTGTTGTGCTGCTGCTTGGTGCGCTCGCTCCGCTCGCCTTGCTTCCGTCTGCATTCGCCTGACCCTCGGTAAAAAATCCGGGTGCGTCTTGCTCGCTCGGCTTCGCCTCGCTCGTGAGGGCTTTGCCCTCACGCTCCCAGCAGGGCTCTGCCCTGCACCCGCCAGGGAACCAGTCCCCTGGACCCCGCGCTCGCATTCGCTCGCTAATTATGCGCTGCGCTATGCTTTTTTTCTTTTTTATTTTTTTTACTTGCTCTCAGGCGCGTGATAGAATTTCTCCAGTGTTTCGTTGTCCACGCGGTCAAGCTCTTCCCTCGGCAGCTCCGAAAGCAGCTCCCAGCCGAGCGTCAGACTCTGCTCCATCGAACGCGCTTCGTTTTCACTCTGCCTGATAAACATATTCTCAAACTTCTTACCGAATTCCAGCAGCTTCTTGTCGCTCTCGGAAAGCTCTTCCTCACCGATAACCGAAGCAAGCGACCTCGCGTCCTGCACCTTCGCGTAGGAAGCAAAAAGCTGATTCGACAAAGCCGCGTGATCGGCGCGGGTAAAGCCTTCGCCGATACCGTCCTTCATCAGACGGGACAAAGAAGGCAGGATGGAAACAGGCGGATAAATGCCCGAACCGTCCAGCGCACGGTCGAGAACGATCTGTCCCTCGGTGATATATCCCGTCAGGTCGGGAACCGGATGCGTGATGTCGTCATTCGGCATGGTGAGAATGGGTATCTGCGTGACCGAGCCTTTATGACCCTTGATCATTCCGGCGCGTTCATAGAGCGAAGCAAGGTCGGAATACAGATAGCCCGGATAGCCCTTTCTGCCGGGAATTTCGCCCTTCGAGGAGGAAAATTCACGGCAGGCTTCGGCATAGGAAGTCATATCGGTCATGATGACCAGTACATGCATATCGTGTTCAAACGCCAGATATTCCGCCGCTGTAAGGGCGCATCTCGGCGTGAGAATTCTCTCGATAATCGGGTCGTTGGCAAGGTTGAGGAACATGGTAACGCGTCCGAGAACGCCCGATTCCTCGAACGAACGGCGGAAGTAATCCGCGACGTCATTCTTGACGCCCATCGCCGCAAAGACGATACAGAACTTCGCGTCCTCGTCGTTGGCAATCTTCGCCTGACGGACAATCTGCGCGGCAAGCTCGTTGTGCTTCATGCCGGAGCCGCTGAAAATCGGCAGCTTCTGCCCTCTGATCAGGGTGATCAGCGTGTCAATGGAAGAAATGCCCGTGCAGATGTAGTTCTGTGGGTACACTCTCGACACGGGATTGATCGGCGTGCCGTTGACATTCATGCGCTTTTCAGGGTAGATTCTGCCCAGTCCGTCAATCGGCGTACCCACGCCGCTGAAGATTCTGCCCTGAATTTCCGGCGAAAGGTCAAGCTCCATAGGTCTGCCCTTCAGGCGTGTGCGCGTGTTGTTCAGCGAGATGCCTCTGGTGCCTTCAAAGACCTGAATCACGGCTCTGCCGCCTTCAATGGTGACGATTCTGCCGTGACGCACGCTGCCGTTGTCAAGGCGTATCTCGACGATTTCCTCATAGGAAGGGCAGTCCACGTCGTCCAGCACGATCAGCGAACCGTTGATCTCCTTGACTCCGATATATTCAAAAATCATTGTATTACTTCCCTTCCTGCTTTATGAAACCGTGAAGGTGTTGATCACGTCGTCGATTTCCTTGGTATAGCTGTCGAGCAGCTCTTCCTTGTCATTGGGAACGTCGTATTTAATGCGGATGATCTTGTCAAAGAGTCCGCTGTCGGTGATCTTGGAGAGCGGAACGCCCTGCGCCACCGCGTAAGCCGCCACATCATACAGATGAAGCGTCGCGCGCATCATTTTGAGCTGCTTGGAAAGCGGCACATAGGTGTCGTCCTTGTGGAAGGCGTTCTGCTGAAGGAATCCCACGCGGATCGCTTTGGTAATTTCGATAATGAGCTTCTGGTCGTCGGGAAGCACGTCGGAACCGATCAGCTTGACGATTTCCATCAGGCTTGCTTCCTCCTGAAGCAAAGCGGAAAAACGTTCGCGGCACTTCATAAAATCCTCGCCGACGTTGTCGCAGTACCATTTTTCCAGATCGCCGGCGTATTCGCTGTAGCTGTCGAGCCAGTTGATTGCCGGATAGTGTCTCGCGTAGGCAAGGGATTTATCCAGCGCCCAGAAGCAGCGTGTGAAGCGCTTGGTGTTCTGTGTGACAGGCTCGGAGAAGTCGGAACCCTGCGGAGAAACGGCGCCGATGATGGTGACGGAACCCTGCTTGCCGCAGAGCGATTCCACCAAGCCCGCACGCTCGTAGAATTCCGAAAGGCGGGAAGGCAGGTAGGCAGGGAAGCCTTCTTCAGCAGGCATTTCCTCCAGACGGCCGCTGATTTCGCGCAGCGCTTCCGCCCAGCGGGAGGTGGAATCCGCCATGATTGCCACATGGTAGCCCATGTCGCGGTAGTATTCCGCGAGGGTGATGCCGGTATAGATGGAAGCCTCACGCGCCGCCACCGGCATATTGGATGTGTTGGCGATCAGGCATGTTCTGTCGGTCATGGGACGGTTGGATTTCGGGTCGATCAGCGAGGAGAATTCCTCAAGAACCTGGCTCATTTCGTTGCCGCGTTCGCCGCAGCCGACGTAGACGATAATATCCGCGTCGCACCACTTGGCGAGCTGGTGCTGGGTCATGGTCTTGCCCGTACCGAAGCCGCCGGGGATGGCAGCCGTTCCGCCCTTGGCGATCGGGAAGAGCGCGTCGATGACACGCTGACCCGTGATGAGCGGAATGTTGGCGTACAGGCGGTCGTTGATCGGACGCGGATGACGAATCGGCCATTTCTGGCAGAGTGTCAGCTCGTGCTTTTTATTGTTATCGTCAATGATAGTGACAATCACATCATTGATCTTGTATTTGCCGTTGGGAGCAACGCTCTCCACCACGCCCGAAAGATCGGGGCGCACCAGACAGCGGTGCTCAATGATGGAGGTTTCGGGACAGGTGGCGTAGATCATGCCGCCGGTGAGCCTGTCGCCGCGCCGCGGTCGATGAAGGCACTGCCGGAGTGCTTTTCGATCTCCTTCAAGGGGCGTTCGATGCCGTCGAAGATATTGTCGAGAATGCCGGGACCGAGGGTCGCGGAAAGCAGACCTCCGGTGGAATAAACGGGTGCGTCCGGCATGAGTCCCGTTGTTTCCTCGTAGACCTGAATGGTCGTATATTCACTGGAAATGCCGATGACCTCGCCTGCGAGACGCTGCTCACCGACATACACCATTTCCATCATTGTC
>ONID01000035.1:18219-18804 GCA_900317765.1 uncultured Eubacteriales bacterium
ATTTTATAGGTTTTTTCCATAAGGGCATCACCTCCATAAATATTTTTACGCTATCGTCAATCCCGAATGCTCCGCAAACCACTCGTGCTGCTGCTCCAGATTCACATCCAGCGTCACATCCAGCACCCTGCCGATCTCCGCATTCTCCGCACGCAGTCCGCCTAATACGATAGTCGGATCAACCTTCACCGTACAGTCGCCAAACGCCGTCTTGATCAGCGGCGAACACTTCTTGTCACGGTCGCGTATATAAATCACTGTGGAAGCCATATGCTCCTCACCGCACTTGATAAAGACCTTTTTCGCTTCAATGGCAGCCCTGCGCAGGTAGGTCTTGTAAGCGTCGGTCTTGGTAAATTCCTCTAACTTGGCGGCAGCGCGTTCAAAGACCTCATTTTCAATCGCATTCCTGCGTGCTAAAAGCGTCTTTTTCCCCGCGCTCTCCTTCTCGGCCAACTCGCGGCTGATCATGCTGCGCACTTCGCCTGTTCTGCGCTGAATGGTCTTATAGGATTCCTCCCGGAATTCCTTTTCCGCCTTTTCCAGCTCGATAGCGTTCTGCGCCTCCACTTCGCGCATGATCTT
>ONID01000037.1 GCA_900317765.1 uncultured Eubacteriales bacterium
TTACATGTGGCTGATCTCGGAGGAAACCTCGTCCCTGTCGCGGAAGAGGAGGGAAATGCACCACAGTCCCGCCAGACCCACGAGGGTGAAAATGATTCTGCTGAAGGTGGCAGCCTGTCCGCCGAAAAGCCAGCCCACAAAGTCGAACTTGAAGAGTCCGACCGAGCCCCAGTTCAACGCGCCGATGATAACCAGTATCAACGATGTTCTGTCAAGCATTTTGTCATCTCCTGAAAATAGATGCTTTTTTACAAGCATAAAGTCCCGGCAAAATCGTTCGCCGAGACGAAATGTTTGCACAACTATTTTGCGCAGATGATTTTATTAAATTCATTTTTGATTGAATCAAAATTTGACAGAAATAAAAAAGAAATACGCTGATGGAAGGATTGTTAACCAATAACCAGCGTATTCCCTGAATTAACAGTTATTTGTAAAACCTATTCCTCGACATCCACCTTGATGGTTGCGCCGTCGAAATCGAAAGTCGCAAAGTAATCGGCGGGCGTTTCGGCGCGGCGGATCATCTTGACAGAGCCGTCCTCGCAGAGCAGCAGCTCCGCGGAACGCAGCTTGCCGTTGTAATTGTAGCCCATTGAAAAGCCGTGGGCGCCGGTGTCGTGTATCACGAGGAAGTCGCCGATGTCGATCACCGGAAGGTCGCGGTCAACGGCGAATTTGTCGTTGTTTTCGCAGAGCGAACCGGTCACGTCGTAGATGGTTCTCTTGCCGTGTTCGTCCTTTCCCATGACCGAAATGTAGTGATACGCGCCGTACATCGCCGGACGCATGAGGTTGCAGGCGCAGGCGTCTACGCCGATGTAATGCTTGTAGGTTTCCTTGCGGTGAATTGCCTTGGTAACCAGATGACCGTAGGGAGCCAGCATATATCTGCCAAGCTCAGTATAAATGGCGACATTTTCCATTCCCGCCGGGACAAGAATTTCGTCGAAATACTTGTGCACGCCTTTGCCGATGACAAAAATGTCATTCGCCTCCTGCGACGGACGGTAGGGAATTCCTATGCCGCCGGAGAGATTGATGAATTCAATCGAAGCGCCGGTCTTTTCCTTCAGCTCGACGGCCAGCTCAAAGAGCTGTCGCGCAAGCTCGGGGTAATAGTCGTTGGTGACGGTGTTGCTGGCGAGGAAGCTGTGAATACCGAAGTGCTTCACGCCCTTCTCCATGAGAATCTTGTAAGCCCGGATGATCTGCTCGTGGGTCATGCCGTACTTTGCCTCACCGGGATTGTCCATAATGTCGGTGCCAAGCTCGAAATATCCGCCGGGATTGAATCGGCAGCAGACGGTATCGGGGATGCCGGCAACCTTTTCCAAAAAGTCGATGTGCGTGATGTCGTCAAGGTTGATGATCGCCCCTAACTTCCGTGCCAGTGCAAAATCCTCCGGCGGCGTGGTATTGGACGAGAACATGATGTCGCTGCCGGTGTTGCCGATGGATTTGGCAAGCAGCAGCTCGGTATAAGATGAACAGTCGGAACCGCAGCCCTCTTCGGCGAGAATCTTCATGATGTAGGGGTTGGGCGTCGCCTTGACTGCGAAATACTCCTTGAAGCCCTTGTTCCAGGAGAACGCCTGGTAAAGACGGCGGGCGTTTTCACGGATGCCCTTTTCATCGTAGATGTGATAAGGCGTGGGATAGGTCTTTTCTATCTCCTTTAGCTGTTCGAGTGTGACAAACGGTGTCTTAAACATTTTTTCAGTTTCCTTCCTCAGTAAAATAATATAAACATTCCCTTCCGGCTTACGCTTGGGGAATGACCTTTTCCTCCCGGATACGTATCAGCTCTATCTGGTTTTTGAGCGATTCCTTCAGCACGCTCACCAGATTTTCCTTCGTGCTGAAAAGACAGGAACAGGGTAAGCCGTCGCGGCTGATCTCTCCGGTCAGCACACTGGCGCCGTCGGCTATGATTCTGATCTGTCCCTCGCCGCATTCGGCATGGTAGATAATCGCGCCTTCGGGCACTGCATCTGTTTCGGGAGTGATGATCACAACCTTCATGCCCCTATCCAGAAGCCCTTTCAGATCGTCTGCAATATCGGAAATAAACCCGCTGTCGGCAGAGATATAGACCCTTTCCCTGACCGACGAAAGCATTCCGCGCACGGTGTCTATGATTCTCTGGCTGCCGTTGACGGTGATGTAACCGTCGGTGCTGTGAACCGCTGCGGGCAGTTCCTTTTGCAGTTCCTCCGAATAGCCCTCCAATTTGCGGATGTAATTCCCGCAGAATTCCTTCGGGCTGACAGAGGAATACCTCGCCGGAGAGCCTTCCATGACGTAAGCCGCTCCCTTGTCGGTGAGCGCTCCGACAGCGGCGTACACGTTGGAACGGGAAATTCCGGTCAGCTTGGCAATTTCGTAACCTGTCAGCGGAGCATCCTCCCGGCACAGTGCCCGGTAAATGGCCGCCTCCTGCCGGGTCAGTCCGAACAGCGTCAGCTTGTCATCGGCATTGGAGATTGACATTTCAGCGCCTCCCTAAAGCACAATCAGTAGTTCTTTTTAGAAATACTAATTTGGAATAAACAAAGTATACTGACAACCGGGAGTAAAGTCAAGTGTTTTCGGCAAATGAATCACAAATTTACCATATCACTATATTCCATCGTCAATAGGCGTGTTTTTTATAAAAAAGCGCCGTATCGCACAAACCAAAACAACCCCCTCCACGCATACTCACGCGTTTCAGGGGTTGTCGCTATGACTGAATTCATCCGGGGACCAAGCCCGGTATCAAACACTGACAGACGGAAGAAAAACGGTCAGGAACGGCATCCGGTTTATCCTTTGTTCTTTTCCGCTTCTTCCTTCTGCTGCTTCTCCCACTCTTCCTTTTCCTTCTTTCGCTGCGCCTCCATCTGTTCCTCGATGATCTTGTTTTCGTCAACGACGTACTCAGGACAATTCTGGAAATAGACTCTGTAAATAAGGTGAGTATCGTTGGTCACATAGATATCAATATGCTTTCTGATATCGCCCAGCAGTTCCGCGCCGGTATCGCCGATGTCGGTGATGGAAACGGGAAGGGTGATGGTCGGTACATCGTCCGGCATGACGCAGGAATACAGGGTGTATTCCTCCCCGACTGTCTTCTCTATGTAACAGTCAGGCATATCCGGCACATCATATCGGAACGACTCGGCATTCTCCAGATAATTGCCTTCTTCATCAACGAGGGGATGCTTCTTTACAAAATCCTTGCCGAAGGCATCCACCAGCGCCTTCTCTGTCGAACCGAGTGAAACGCCTTTGAAAAGCATGACGTCGACATTGGGACCGGTCAGACAGGCTTCCATGCTGACCGCATAGCAGTTAACGGCGGTGTGAGCATATTTAGTGTCATAATTATGCACCAGAAGTCTTACCGCGGTATTGCCCTTTCGCATGACCAGACCGTCCATCGTGGTTCCCATGGGAATGCGTTCACCGTAGCCGCTGACAAATTCCCAACCGTCATCGAGCAGCTTCCGGACAGGCATAGGCATGGTGTAAAGATTGCCTTCATACTTATAGGCAAAGTCGGTAAACTGCTTTCCCAGAAGATTGGGGCCGGTATAAAGATCGATATTTTCGGGCTTGTACTTGTATTCCTTTGAATAATCGTAAGGCTTGTAGGGTTCTGTGTCGTTTTCAATGGTGATATTGACGACAGAATCCGAAGCTGTGCCAAAGGTGTCAATTCCAAATGAAATAAAGGAATGATCAGTCAGCTTGTAAAAGAGAGTCTCGACGGTTTCTTCTTCGGTTTCCATGAACTTTACGTCGTTGATGGCAGCAAGCTCACCGGTCGATTTGAGCGTTTTTTCGATATAAGAAGGCTTGCCGCAGGAGTCTGTCACCGCTTTGTACGGACTGCCTATTGACAGATCATCCTTATGGAGAATGAAGGCCGGAACATTTCCGAATTCCGCGTCAAGCATGATTCCCACGACCTGGCATTCGGAAACAGCCTTCTGATCCCGGCTGCCGTTGTAGAACCTTGCGTTGATGACCGAATCCCCCTGTGTAATCGGAATATAATCCGAATACTCACCCGGTTCCAGCTTCGAGTCGGCGGTATAGACCTTGACTTCCTTATCCGCCGCAGTCTGTTCCTCATCGGCAGTTTCGGATGCTTCCGAGAAGGCCCATCCTCTGGAAGACATTGCGCTGTAACTGACAGGAAGCTGCATATCAAATTCACCCAGCTTGAACATAAAGCTGTAAATATCAGCCGAATCTCTTGTACCGTCGTCTTCTCCGCCGGAATTGACACTGTCCGAGAAAATAGCGTCGGGCATAGTACATGCCGGAACACTCAGCAAAAGCGCGATAGCAAGTAATAATACGGAAATCTTCTTAATCATAAGCAATTGTCCTTTCCAAACATTATAATACGCTCCCGCAGCCATCTGCCGCAGGGCATACCCTCTCAGTCAAAATGATTATATCATATGTTTTTGCAAATTTCCATAGAAATTCAAAAAAGTTTGCGCTTTTTTTACCCGAATTTAATATTCCATGGAAAAGCGGGGCAGAAAATCACGCGTTGATTCATACATCAGGTTCAAGCACCCCTGCGGCAAAGAGAAATACATTCTTGGTATTCTTGGCAACCTGTACGGGATCAACAGCCATGCGCACATTAGCCTTGATTTATTGGCAAATTTGTGTTAAAATATTGACAATCGTAAAGGCAAACGGCGCGCAGGAAGACCCCGTGAATTGACCGGTTCTTCTGGCGGCATGAAAACACATTGAAAAAGACAAAATGCAGGTGATGCGGTTGAATAAAATGAATAAAGCGGAGACATTGGAGCATTATTTCGGCTACCAATCCTTCCGCGAAGGGCAGGAAAAGATCATCGACAGGCTTCTTTCGGGCGACGACGCCGTGGGAATCATGCCCACCGGAGCGGGCAAGTCGATTTGCTATCAGGTTCCCGCTCTGATGATGGACGGAATAACGCTGGTCATCTCCCCTCTCATTTCACTGATGAAGGATCAGGTCAGCGCACTGGTGCAATCCGGCGTCAGCGCCGCGTTCATCAACAGCACCCTCACGCCGCGTCAGTCGGAGCTTGCGCTTTACCGGGCTGCTAACGGTATCTACAAGATCATCTATGTCGCCCCCGAAAGACTCACCGCGCCGTCCTTCCTGGATTTTGCCATGAATGCGGATATTGCAATGGTCGTTGTGGATGAAGCGCACTGCGTCTCTCAGTGGGGACAGAATTTCCGTCCCAGCTATCTCAAAATTGCCGAATTCATCACTTCACTCCCCAAACGACCCATTGCCGCGGCTTTCACAGCGACAGCCACCAGGAAGGTTAAGGACGATATTGTCAACCTTTTGGGGCTGCAATCCCCGATGGTGACCGCGACGGGGTTTGACCGACCGAACCTGTACTTTGAGGTGGTCAAGCCCAAGGACAAATTCACCGCCCTGACCTCCTTTCTTGATCTGAACCGCGGCAAGAGCGGCATCATCTACTGTGCCACCCGCAAATTGGTGGAGGAGGTCTGCGACCGTCTCGCAGAGGAAGGATGGAGCGTCGGCAAATACCATGCCGGCATGAGCGATTCCGAACGGAACAGCGCGCAGGAGCTCTTCATACGCGACGAACGCCCGCTGATCGTAGCCACCAACGCCTTCGGCATGGGAATAGACAAATCCAACGTTTCGTTTGTCGTGCATTACAACATGCCCAAGAACATGGAAAGCTATTACCAGGAAGCGGGACGTGCCGGACGCGACGGACAGCCCGCCGAGTGTCTTTTATTGTACAGCGGCAGAGACGTGAGGATAAACACCTTTCTGATAGAAAAGTCATTTGAAGAAAACACGGAGCTGGATGAGGAAACGGCAGAGACGCTCAAAGCCAATGAACTGGAGCTGCTCAAACAGATGACATTCTATTGCAGCTCGAAATACTGCTACCGGAAATTCATCCTGAAATACTTCGGAGAATACCCCGCATTTGACAACTGCGGCAACTGCTCCAACTGCGCGCAGGCGCACACGGATTTTGAATCCAAGGATGTGACTACGGAAGCGCAGAAGATACTCTCCTGCATCAAGCGCATGAACGAATCCCAGACCAAATGGGTGATCATCGACATTCTGCGCGGCACGCTCAACAACCGCGTGGAGCTTTGCGGCGGCAACAGACAGTCCACCTTCGGCATTATGAAGGATGCATCGTCACGCGAGATCGACAGAATCATTGACTCCATGATCTCGGATAAATTTATCATCGAAGCGCCGGACGGCATTCTCAGCTGGGGCAGCGGCGCCAGGGGCGTCATCTACAGCGGCATGCGGGTGACCGTCAAGGAGCAGACCTCATCCGACAGCGCCAGCCGCAAGGAGGACAGCATCGGACTTCACGCCGACCCCGAGCTTCTCAGCCGTCTGCGTGCGCTGCGGGCAGATGTGGCTTCCCTGAAGGGCGTGCCTGCCTATATCATTTTCACCGACGCGTCGCTGCGGGATATGGCTGAAAAAATGCCGACAAGCGAAGCGCAGTTCCAGGCGATCTACGGCGTGGGAAGCGTCAAAACCGAGAAATTCGGACGTACATTCATAGACGAGATTGAGGCGTTCCAGGCGGAAAAAGGAATCGCCCCCAGACGTGACCCGGAGATTTTCCCATTCTTTTCCAAAAAGACCCGCGTAAAGAACCGCAAAGGAATAGACGCCCCTCCGAACAAGCCGGACATTCATCTGAACAAGGATTACGACGGAAATTTCATTCTTCCGCCGGAAGTGGACGGCGATCTCTTTGCCGCGCTCAGAACGCTGCGGGCCGATCTTGCGTCGGATTTCTGCATGCAGACGCAGTCCCTTGCATCCGTCGACGCGCTTGCCCAGATTTGCACCGAAAAGCCCCTCACCCTCGAAAGGCTGCGAAAAATGGGAATTCTGTCGCCCACAGCGGTTGAATACTGCGGCAAAGATATTGTCATGACCGTCAGGAAAACGCTTGCTGCCAAAGGTGAGCCTATCGCTATCAATTGTGATTTTCAGATATCTCCCGATGAAACCCTGCTTGCGCAGCTGAAAAAGCTGCGCGACGAAATCTCCGGGGAAATACACACGCCGCGAAACAGAATCATCAGCGACCTGACCCTTGTCAAAATGAGTGAACTGAAACCGGTCACACGTTATCAGCTTATGGAAAGAACACACATAGGCAATTCCAAATGTCTGGTGTTCGGCAAGTTGTTTGTCGCTGCCGTCAGGGATTATACCGGCGATGTTTCGCAGCCCGAAGGATTCGAAGGCGCTCCGGAAGCCGAACGGGAATTGTTCATAAAATTGGCGGAGCTGCGGCATCAGTTCGCCCGGAAATCAGGCAAGACCGATCTCAGCATCATGAGCGACTATACCCTCTTTGACATCTGTATCAAGCTTCCCCAAACCGACGAAGATTTCCGCGCCATCTACGGCATCGGTGAATTCAAATCGCAGAAATATGCAAACGACGTCATCCGAGTGGTGAAGGATCATTTAGCGCTCACAGGCAGTTAAGTTAAGATATTTTTCCCGAAGGCTGGTGAACACATGAACTATACACTGAAACCGCTGACAGAGCCGCAGGAGGAATTCATGCGGATTGCCATACAGCAGGCGAAGCTTTCAGCAGAGGAAGGAGAGGTGCCTGTGGGAGCTGTCGTCGTCAGGGACGGCGAGGTGATTTCAGTCGGACGCAACCGCCGGGAAAGCGACAAAAACGCCCTCGCTCATGCCGAGCTGGAAGCTATAGACCGCGCCTGCAAAACCCTCGGCGGATGGCGGCTATGGCAGTGCGAATTATACGTGACGCTCGAACCCTGTCCCATGTGTGCGGGAGCCATCATCAATTCCCGGCTTCGCCGCGTGGTCTACGGCGCTTGCGACAGAAAGGCAGGCTCCTGCGGTTCCGTGGTGAATTTATTTGATTTGCCATACAATCACCGTCCGGAGCTGTTAGCGGGATTCATGGGCGAAGAATGCGGACAGCTGCTGACCGATTTCTTCCGCGAAATGAGAAATAAAAGGAAGCAATAACCATAACATCATAAAACAAACCCAATATCCGGGCTTATCTTCTTTTTGACGTAAATGGCTTTGGTAATGCCTCTGGCGCAGGGCGCAGGCCGATAGAGCGGGTGTCAATGACGAACCCAGTCAATTGATAATAATCAATTTTATTTCCCGCAATCAACCTTTTGCCCAGGGATCCCGCATCCGGGAGCGAATATGTCGAAGAAAGCGTCTGAATTTACAACAGAAACAAACGCTTTTCTCCAAAGAACCATGGTCTGTATTCCTTACCCGTTTCTGCGCTTTCTTCTCCATCTGCGAACCTACTTCCGTTGCTCAGAACAGCGAGTCATTGTCCGTGTGCGTTTGGAATGAAAGCCCTCGTGTGATCATCAAGTAAACAACCAAACTATCTCCGTTCGCGGGTCGAAGCGCGGATGCGCTTCGATATTCGCTCCCCGTCGCGGGAATCGCACCAAAAGCCCGGACACAGGTTATTGCATTTCCGATACAAATTGACTGATTTCGTCAATTTCTCCCGCTCTATTGGCCCGCGCCCCTGCGCACAGCTTAATTCCTAACAATCCCCGGATGATAACCTGAATCGTCCCACTCCCGACATTATTTTTTTCAACAGCAAAATGAGGAATGAAAAAAGGAGGAAGATCATGAATATTCTGAAAAACTGGAAAGACAAAATCATTTTCGGATTTTACAATTGTCCTGCCGAAACATGGAATGAAAAGCAAGACGCAGGCTTTTCCGTGAGACTCTTCGCAAACGGCACCGTCATCTATCAGACCTACTACCTCGACGCCAAAAGTCAGCCGACGATCAAGCTTTCCGGCAGGGCAACGCTCAGCGAGGACACGATGAGCAAAATCACCCGCATTCTCGCCGGCTACGCAAAAGAGATTGACGCCCTGCCGGAATACACCAACAACGGGTCCTGTGACGGAACCTTCTACAATTTTGTCTTCTGCGGAAAATATGTCAGCACACTCAATTTAAAACGGACAGCCCCATCCGAGGTCATGCAGAATAACCCGGATTACTACGAAAAATACCGCTTTGACCTGGCTGACGAGAACACGATTCTTGATATTTTCACAAAGATAGCCGACGCCATGAACCGGGACGGTGTATTTCTGTATCTTCATCATCTGGAAACCGCCGACGAAACCATCTATTGATTAATACATGCTTTCCCACGGTGGAGACTGTTTCATCAAAATTCCAAAATTAAAGCCTCATTCATCACACGATCACAGCATGATGAATGAGGCATTTTTATTTCTGCTATTTACTTTTCTGAGGGATTGACTGCCTTTTCGATTGCATCGGCGGCGGATTCCATGTAGTCGCCTTCAAACAGTTCGATCAATCCATTGTCGCAGTTACCCGCAAGCACCGGATCAAGCGGCAGCTTGGCAAGCACCTTCAGACCGAATTCGGCAGCGACTGCGTCGGTCTTGCTCTCGCCGAAGACGTTGATCTTTTTGCCGCAGTCGGGACATTCGACATAGCTCATATTCTCCACAATGCCGAGAATCGGAATATCCATCAGCTTGGCCATGTTGACCGCCTTTGCCACGATCATGGAAACAAGCTCCTGCGGGGAGGTGACAATGACAATGCCGTCGAGCGGAAGCGACTGGAACACCGTCAGCGGCACGTCGCCTGTTCCGGGAGGCATATCGACAAACATATAGTCTACGTCCTTCCAGATGACGTCTGTCCAGAACTGCTTGACAGTGCCGGCGATGACGGGGCCTCTCCAGACAACGGGGTCAGTCTCATTTTCCAGCAGCAGATTGACGGAAATCATCTGAATTCCCGTCTTAGTGATGGCGGGAATGATATACTGCTCGGTGCCGTGCGCCTTCTCCTTCACGCCGAATGCCTTGGGAATGGACGGACCGGTGACATCTGCATCCAGAATGGCGGTCTTTAAGCCGCGGCGGTTGAAGGTGACGGCGAGCATTGAGGTGACGAGGGATTTTCCCACGCCGCCCTTGCCGCTGACAACACCTATAACCTTCTTCACGCTGCTCAGATCGTTGAGCTTCTCGAGAAAGTCCTCTTTGGACGGCTTACGGCTGGAACAGTTGGCAGAACATGTGCTGCAATCGTGTGTACATTCACTCATGATTGATTATCTCCTAATAAATTGATGTTAAATAGTATTATAACACAAACAAAACAAATTATCAATGTTTTTTTGAATGAAAAAGCAAGGCGCACGCGCATTGAATGAACGCGCAGCCTTGCTTTTCTATTTCATTTATTTGTTATTGTGAGTCAATGCAAATATCACATGCACTCGTGTGCCGAACGGGCGATCACGTCGAGCTGCTGTTCGGGAGTCAGGTCGATGAATTTGACGGCGTAACCCGAAACGCGGATGGTGAAGTTGGCGTATTCCGGCTTTTCGGGGTGCTCCATGCAGTCTTTGAGCTTGTCTATACCGAATACGTTGACATTGAGATGATGAGCGCCCTTGTCAAAGTAACCGTCCAACACGTGCCAGAGATTGTTGACGCGCTCCTCCTCGGTGTGTCCGAGAGCGTCCGGACTGATGGTCTGGGTATTGGAAATGCCGTCGAGGGCGTACTCATAGGGCAGCTTGGCAACGGAATTGAGTGAAGCCAGCAGGCCGTTCTTCTCCGCGCCGTAGGCGGGATTGGCGCCGGGTGCAAAGGGGGTGAACGCCTTTCTTCCGTCGGGGGTAGCACCGGTTGCCTTACCGTAGACAACATTGGATGTAATGGTCAGAATGGACGTGGTAGGTTCGGAATCGCGGTAGGTGTGGCAGCCCTTGACCTTGTTGATGAAGGTCTTGAGAAGCCATACGGCGATTTCGTCGGCGCGGTCGTCGTCGTTGCCGTAACGCGGGAAGTCGCCTTCGGTTTCAAAGTCCACAATCAGCCCGTCTTCGTCCCTGATGGGCTTGACAGTGGCGTACTTGATGGCGCAGAGCGAATCGACCACATGAGAGAATCCCGCAATGCCGGTGGCAAAGGTGCGGCGCACGTCGGTGTCGATCAGCGCCATTTCCGCGGCTTCATAGTAATACTTGTCGTGCATGTAGTGAATGAGATTGAGGGTATTGACATACAGCTCCACCAGCCAGTCCATCATAGCGTCGAATTTCTCTATGACTTCTTCATATATGAGGACGTCGCCTGTGAAGGGAAGGTATTTCGGGCCGATCTGCTCCTTGGACTTGGCGTCGATGCCTCCGTTGAGGGCATAAAGCAGGCACTTGGCGAGGTTGGCTCTGGCGCCGAAGAACTGCATTTCCTTGCCGGTCTGGGTAGCGGAAACACAGCAGCAGATGCTGTAGTCGTCGCCCCAGACAGGACGCATGACGCAGTCGTTTTCGTACTGAATGGAGGATGTGTTGATGGAAATTTTAGCGGCGTACTTCTTGAAATTCTCGGGGAGTCTGGAAGAATAAAGCACCGTGAGATTGGGCTCGGGAGAGGGACCCATATTTTCGAGTGTGTGGAGGAAACGGTAGTCGTTCTTTGTGACCATGTGTCTGCCGTCCACGCCGATGCCCGCCATTTCGAGGGTAGCCCACACCGGGTCACCCGAGAAAAGCGCGTTGTAGGAAGGAATACGGGCAAATTTGACCATGCGGAACTTCATGACAATGTGGTCGATCAGTTCCTGTGCTTCCTTCTCGGTGATGGTGCCTTCCTCCAGGTCACGCTGAATGTATATGTCGAGGAATGTCGAAATTCTGCCGACGCTCATGGCGGCGCCGTTCTGGGTCTTGATGGCGGCGAGGTAGCCGAAATAGAGCCACTGCACGGCTTCCTGTGCGTTCTCCGCCGGACGGGAAATGTCAAAGCCGTATATTCTCGCCATTTTTCTCATGCCGCGGAGTGCGCGGAGCTGTTCGGCGATTTCCTCACGCAGGCGGATGAATTTATCAATCATATTGCCGCCGCCGCAGTGAGCGAGGTCGTTTTCCTTCTTCTCAATGAGATAATCGATGCCGTAGAGCGCGACGCGTCTGTAATCGCCGACAATTCTGCCTCTGCCGTAGGTATCCGGAAGACCTGTGATAATATGGCTGTGGCGGGCAAGCTTCATCTCGGGGGTGTAAGCGTCAAATACCGCCTGATTGTGCGTCTTGTGGTACTGGGTGAATATTTTTACAAGCTCGGGATTGACGGTGTAGCCGTAGGTCGCAGCCGCCTGCTCCGCCATCTTGATGCCGCCGTAGGGCATGAATGCTCTTTTGAGCGGCTTGTCGGTCTGCAGGCCGACGATCTTTTCAAGATCCTTCATGGATTCGTCGATATAGCCGGGGCCGTAGGCGTTCATGCGGGAAACCACTTCGGTTTCACATTCCAGAACGCCGCCTCTGGCGCGTTCTTCCTTCTGCAGCTCCTGCAGTCTGCCCCAGAGCTTGTCGGTCGCCTCGGTGGGACCTTCCAGAAAGCTCTCGTCGCCGTCATAGGGAGTGTAATTGGACTGAATGAAGTCTCTGACGTTTACGTCCTCTTTCCACACTCTGCCTTTAAAGCCTCTCCATGCTGTGTTGCTCATAGGATCAAATCCTTTCCTGCATTTTATTATGCCTGCAATATTCTCTGCGCGTTTGCCACTCTGTCTTTGCCCGGCGGCTGGGTATCTCTCAGCGAATAGGGAATTCCAAGCATTTCCCACTTGTAAATCCCGAAGGAATGGTAAGGGAGCACTTCCACCTTTTGGACATTGCGAAGCGTCCGGATGAATTCGGCTGTGCGTCTGAGAAAACCGTCGTCGTCGGTAACGCCGGGAACAAGCACGTGCCTGATCCAGACCGGCTTGCCATTGTCCGACAGAAAGCGCAGCATATCCAGAATGTTCCGGTTGTCTTTTCCGGTCAGTTCAATATGCCGCTGCGGGTCGATGTGCTTGATGTCAACGATAAACAGATCGGTGACTTCACACAGCTCCCGGAATGTTGAGAAAAACGGTTCTTCCCGCGTGAAGGGCTGTCCCGCCGTGTCAATGCAGGTATTGATTCCCTGCTGCTTTGCCTTGCGGAAAAGATCGAGCAGAAAGTCGGTTTGCAGCAGCGGTTCTCCGCCGCTCACGGTAATGCCGCCTTCCCTGCCCCAATAGCCGCGGTACCTCCCGGCAGCCTCAAGCAGTTCCTCCGCGGAAAGCATTTTGCCGCCTTCGTCGGTTTTCCACGTGTCGGGATTGTGGCAGTAACGGCAGCGAAGCCGGCACCCCTGCATAAAGACGACAAATCTCACGCCCGGGCCGTCCACAGAGCCGAACGATTCGGTTGAATGAACCCTTCCTAATACCATAATAATCTATCTCCCCGGTAAATTCAATGGCTTTTTTGTGACAAAAATATAATCAGCCTTATTAACATTTGACATTGGCTTTTATTGTTGTTTTTGTTCATTTTTCAAATGACATAATCCGCTCAGCGGACAGTTCCCGCACTTGGGTGAACGCGCCGTGCAGGTCTCCCGTCCGAACAGAACGAACCGGTGACAAAGATTGTTTCCCTCGCTCGGTTCGACGCATTCCCGCAGCTGTTTTTCCACCCTGACAGGGTCTTTGGTGCCGTCGGTCAGACCGATTCTGCCGGAAATGCGGATGCAGTGGGTGTCTGCCACAATCGCAGGCTTGCCGTAGACGTCCCCTAAAATGAGGTTGGCCGTCTTGCGTCCCACGCCGGGGAGCCGGAGCAATTGCTCCATGCTGTCCGGAACCGTGCCGCCGTACTCGTCCCGTATCATCAGGGCTAAGTTTTTGATGTCCCTCGCCTTGGTGTTGAATAGGCCGCAGGGTTTTATGATTTCTCCTATATCCTCCGCAGATGCGTCACAGAGCGACTCGAGCGTCGGATATTTTTCAAAAAGAACAGGCGTGACCAGGTTCACCCTCGCGTCGGTACACTGCGCCGACAGCCGCACCGCAATCAGCAGCTGAATCGGATTTTTATAAGTCAGCGAGCAAATCGCGTCGGGGTAGATTTGTTTTAGTTCCGCCACGGTCTGCGCGGCAAGTTCCTTTTTATTCATGCTGTTCTCTCCACTCCTCAACCAAAATAGCGTATATCAGCGTATCCTGCCACACGGGATTGCCTGAGGAATCCTTCCTGAAATACACATTCTTTTTCAGTTCGGCCTCCCGTCGCATGCCGAGACGCTCCATCAGCTTGTAGGAGCGGTAATTGACGGGGTTGCATCTTGCCGTAACGCGGTGGGCCTGAAGCGTGCCGAAGGTGTAATCCAGCAGCGCCTTTGCCGATTCGGTGGCATAGCCGGACATCTGCCAGTCGCGGTTAAAGACATATCCCAGCTCATAGCTGTTAAAATCCCGCTTGCCGAGATAAAGATTGCCTATCAGCCTGCCGCAGTCCTTGAGAGTAACGGCGAAATATTCGTCCGAATTCGAGCGGAACTCCGCTTCTCTCTTGGTTTCTTCCAGCGTATAGGGTTCATAAGGCTCGTATCTGACGACGTTTATATCCGACAGATATTCGTAAAGCTCGGTGAAATCGTCGGGGCGGAATTTTCTGATGATCAGCCGGTCGGTTTCAATGGGTTTAAACATAGTTCGATTCACTCCATCATGCAATAAATCCGATCATTTGCCAAATAAAACAAAAAGCGCCACAACAAAATACTGTGGCGCTGGCTAATGGAGCGGAATACGAGGCTCGAACTCGCTACCTCCACCTTGGCAAGGTGGCGCTCTACCAGATGAGCTAATTCCGCATGTCCGATTTGCGATTGCCTGATTATTATACCAAACGACAATCAGTTTGTCAAGTGTTTTTTTTCAGTTTTTTCGGTTTTTTCTGTTTTCTGTTTTCAAAAGACAGCAGAACGAAAAAAAGCGAAACGACGGACAGAACACAGTTCTGCTTTATCGCTTCGCTTTGACGGCAACAACAACTCATTGCCGAATTTTACAATTGCAAAAACAGCGCATCAAGAACAGACATGTCTTTGCTTTGCCGCTCCGTTACGCGTTGTTGAGCTTGCGGACGAGCTTGGACTTTCTTCTTGCGGCGGTATTCTTGTGGAGAATGCCCTTTGCCTGAGCCTGGTCAATTCTCTTGATGGCGAGACGGATGGCCTCGCTGCTGTCGCCGCCCTCTGCGATCGCTGCCTCAGCCTTCTTGATGGTGGTCTTGAGGTTGGACTTGACAGCCTTGTTGCGGGCGGTCTTGCTTGCGGAAACAAGCACTCTCTTCTTTGCGGACTTAATGTTGGGCACAGTAAACACCTCCTTATTCGGGTTCAGTCGCATAAGTTGATTTTAACATAAATCAATGTAAATTGCAACATATTTTTTTATTTTTTTCAAATTTTACAAAGTAATGTGATAATTGAACATATCTTCCATCAAATTTGCGATCAATTTATGTATATTTGCATCAAATACGGGAAGAATTGAACTACTGAAACTTACAGCTTGAAACAAATCAAAGGAGCGTATGCAAAAAATGAATTACCGCACGGATCTTACAATCGAACTTGCCGAGGAGCTGGAAGATGTCAGCGGCGTACAATCGGAGGTAAACGTCAAAAACGGCGTGACCGTCACCCGCACAGTGATCAGCGACGGCGAAGCGGCACAGCGTATCGGCAAACCCCAGGGAAAATACTATACCCTTGAAATGCTGCCCTTTTCCGACGCTGCCTTTGAACCTGACGAATGCTTTGAGGCTGCTGCCGACATTCTGCGGGAACTGCTGCCGGAGCACGGCTGCGTGCTTGCGGCGGGGCTGGGCAATTCCTCGATAACGCCCGATTCCATCGGCCCGAAATCGGCGGGGAGAATATTGGCGACACGGCACATTTCGGGCGAACTTGCCGAGAAGTGCGGTCTGGCTCCGCTGCGTATGACGGCGGTGATCGCCCCGGGCGTACTGGGACAGACCGGCGTGGAAGCCGCCGAACACATCCGGTGGCTGTGTGAAGGGCTGAAGCCGTCGGCGGTGATCGTGATTGACGCCATGGCTGCGCGCAGTCTTTCACGTCTCGGCAGAACCCTGCAGATCTGTGACACCGGCATATCCCCCGGTTCGGGAGTGGGAAACGACCGCCCCTGCATCGACAGCGCGTACCTCGGCACAAAGGTCATTTCCTTAGGCGTGCCGACGGTAGCGGAGCTTCATTCCGGAGAAAGAGCAGAAGCGGCAGGTCATATGATGATCACGCCCCGTGAAATAGACCTGCTGACCGACCGCGCCGCGCGATTCATCGCCGCGGCGGTCAACGGCGCACTCCAGCCGCATCTGCATCCCACCGAAATCATGAAGCTGTTCTGATGCATCAGCTGTATTCCGCGCCTTCCGGCAGATTCTTCGTGTAAATCGTTTTGGCAAGCGGTTTGTATCTGTCGTAAGAGACCTTTTTCTTTTCTTTCAGCTTGCCGTTCTGATAGACATATTTCCATACCCGGATGGTCTTGCCTTTGTCCCCGCCGCTGATCTTTCCTTCGGGATTATCGGCGTTGGGGCGTTTGTAAATGGTCTGGTAGGGCACTTCGTTTTCAATTTCCCTTTCCAATTTCGCGGTGATGCCGTCCTCGGTGCCGGTGATGGTCGCGGTCAGCTTTCTGTTTTCGTATGTCAGCTTGATCTTGATGGGATATTCCTTGTTGTTGCGGAATCTGAAATCGAGATGTCCCCAGTCAACCGTGCGTAGTGGAAACCTGACAGATGCCGCCGCCGTAATCCTCGCTCGAACCGGAGGACAAATAGACCGGAGCCTTCATAAAGCCGTTTTTCTCGGTGCGCTGTCCCACCACGCCGTTGAAGGAAAATTCGTCTCCGGGCTGCATGATGTAGCCGTCGGTGAAATCCCCGAAATGGTTGATGTTGTCCGCTGCCCGTTCGACATTGTTGATTCGTTCGGGCGTGGAACCCTTGTAGGAGGTGGTACAGGTGGAGAGCACGTCCAGACAGTAGGGGGCACGCACTTCCTTCAGGCTGACATTGGGATATGTCAGGGTGAGCTTGATCGTCCATTTGCTTTTCTTCGACTGCGACTGAATGGTGTTGCGTGCCGCTTCAAGGTCGAAATCCTTGCCGATAATGTCGGCAGTGAATTTCGGATTGCCCGCCGAATCCTCGGTGACGTATGCGTCCGCGGGACCGCACTTGACTTCATTGTATATCTTGTCTATATCCACTTCGGGTGTGGTCAGCGTGACCACCTTGGTCTGTATAGGGCTGTAATCGTCCGCTTTGATACGGTCGAATACCGTGCCGATCAGTGTGTCGTAATCAATTCCCACGCCGTCGGAGCCTTTGTAGACGGTCATCTTGTCGCCGTCGATCTTGTATTTCGGCGCGATCATGGGAGTGCCGTACTGCTTCGCCAGCTGATAGATAAAGTCGTGCACTGCCGTTTCATTGAAGCAGAGATTGCCCCTCGTAGTGACGGTCTTTGTCTTTTCCTCGCCCTTGGCATCCTTGTAGGTCACTTCCTCCGAATGACCGTCCGCATAGGGAGAAGACGTGAATTCAAAGTCACCGAGCCGGAATTCGGTTTCCTTGCCGTCCACCTGCAGCGTGAAACGTCGGTCGGCGAGGCTCCGGGAGACAGCAGGCTGCATGGAGAGGGCAATGGTTTCCTGCGTCATGTAGGGCATGGAATTGTGTACTTCCATTGGGAACAGTTTGACGGCAAAAATATAATAAATCGACCCGAAAAGCACGAGCAGCGCTATTCCCAGCCCGGAATAAAGCTGTATGGCGCAGCCCTTTTTGTCGATATCCGGCTCGTTGCTGTCATTTCTTGCGTATCTGTAATTTGCACTCATATCCAATAAACACCGGCTTCACTAAAAATATTCATGTTTTGTCAGCTTCAGAGAGCACTGTCGTCGAGCATGCCGAGTTCACAGAACCAGTAGCCTTTGGCTTTCATGGCCTCGGGATCGCAGGCAGTCAGTTTGTCTTTCAGTTCGCTGAGCATACCTTCGGGTATCCTGTAATTGGCTGCGTATGCAGGATTGCGCCTGTTGACTTCGGCAATAAAGGCGTCGAATATCACAAGGCTCTCATAGAGCGCTTCCAGCGAGGAATTGAGCATCCAGATATCGTCGGGATCGTCGCGGTCAATTATCACGATCCTGTCGGTTGCCTTCTCTATACACACCTGGCTTCCGTTGGCAAGATGTCCGATGGGGTAGAATTCCTTCCCGTCAGCCGGATCGCTTTCGCCGAAACTCAGCCAAGGCTCAGCCTCGGAGGGCAGACCGTATTCTTTCAGCGCTTCCGTCGAAGCGGCGCTCAGTCCATCCGCCGACGGAGAGGAAAGATCAAATGTATTCAGTTCGGAGCGTTTCCAGTTATTCTTAAATGCAGCAGGAGTCATAATGACTGATCATTTCCTTTATACTAAAGATACATAAAGACATTCTAACACAGCCGTTTCCGATAGTCAATAATAAAAGCGATAAAATCATTTTATTCGGATTATGCTCATTTCCCTTGATTTTGAAATATATGTATGCTATAATTTTATCTGTTCAATTTCTGAATGCCAATATTTCACAAAGGGAGATCATTGCTATGAGTCAGTTCAAGATTGCGACAAAATGCGTTCAGTCGGGCTACAGCCCCAAAAACGGCGAGCCGAGAGTGCTGCCGATTGCGCAGAGCACCACATACAAATACGATTCCTCCGTGCAGATGGCAAAGCTCTTTGACCTCGAAGAGGACGGTTTTTTCTACAC
>ONID01000074.1 GCA_900317765.1 uncultured Eubacteriales bacterium
TTTTCGTTTTTTTCGTTTTCTTTCAGCATATTCTCACGGTTCGCAAATTCTTCTGGAAACAAAACAGCTGCTTCACTGAATTCTCCCCAGTAGAGCAGCTGTTTATTATTATTTCTGTATTCTGATTATTTCTTCTTCGGCTTAATCTCGGTCAGCTTTTCGCCTTCGACCTTGTAGGCGAATTTCTCCACAACCTTTTCTGTGTCGAACCGGGTCTTTGTGTATGTAACAGTACCGTTGCCGTTGTCGTCGCCGTTCCATTGAATCGAATAGACATAACGTCCGTCGAGTTCCAGTTTCTCCATAGTTCCGACGTAAAATCCGTATTCCGGATGTAGCTCACAGAGCTTGTTCTCCACCTCAGCGGAAACGCCGAAATTACTGAGCAGCTGGAAATTCTCCTTGAGGTAGCTGCTGATCTTGGCTTCGCGTCCCAGCACCTTGAGATAAGCCTCCGCGTATTTATCGCACTGCCGGCTCAGTGATGCCCGAATCTCATCGTCGCTCTGTAAGGATAGCGCCTTTTCCGCAAGTGCCTTCGGGAACATCTCTTTAACAGACAAAACGTATTCACCGCCGTCTGCTGCTTCGTGGGCTTCTTTATATATGTATTCGCCGCTGTCTGTTTTCTCAAAACGGATGAGTGTGGGAATACAGGCCCATCCGGTATTGTCCACCAACATACCGTCGCGGAAACCGTAACCGGAAAGGCTGCACAGCGCGTAAACCTCAACGGTGCCATCCTTCTCCTTGCTGCCAAGTATGAGATGACCCTCGCCGATACATTCGCTGTTGTTGTAAAACTCCGTATCGGTAACAGCCGCATATCTGTAATTCTTGCCGTCTATGGTCGTGTCGGACATCGAAACACTCGCTCGGGTGAAAGTGCTGCGGGCAACCGCTTCATCCAGCGCTTTCGACACGCTTGTGCTGTATTCCGAAGGATGTGTGATCACCACGATGATTCCCGCGATGATGGCGACAATTCCCGCGCAAATTAGTCCCATTGCTATTTTTTTGTTGTTCAGCATGATGTTTGACTCCTTTTTTCTTTTTTATTCTTGGTCGATTTTCTTCCGTTCATTGGAAAATTGTTTATCACCACACCCTCTGACGTCCGATATGGATGATTATATTATAAATTCCATCGTGCAGAATTCATATCATCTTACATGAATAATTTATTAAAAATATGCAAACGTTTATAAAAATTTACGCCCGACGAATCACACGGAATCGTCAGGCGCTTTTGTATGCCACATTGTTTTTTTCCGATACGGCAGCGTTTAGAATCTCTGCTTGAATACCATGATGGCGCCGGCATTGGGAGTGGAACTGACTGTGACAAGCTCCCAGCCCTGCATATACATCTCGTTTGCCTTGTCCTCGATGAGCTTTGCACGGGCTTCCTTGCTGGATACAAATCCGAATACGATTGTCTTATACATTATTCTTTCAACCTTTCCTTTTTGATGTTGGCTTTATTATATTGCCACATGGTTTAGAAAAGGTTAAGAAAGCGATTGGTTACGGTAAAGAATGGATTTCTTCAATAATTCCCCAGGAATTTAAAATAGCTCATTTCGGTGCTGAGGGAACAGATCAGGGCGCAGACGCGTTCGTCGTGGACGTTGCCGTTGAAGTCGAGGTAAAAACGGTACTGGAAATTCTGTCCCTTTAAAGGTCGGGATTCTATCTTGGAAATGTTCATACCGTTGGCTGCGAATCTCGACAGCACCCTGTAAAGACTGCCTGTGCGATGGGGCAGTGTGAAGGTCAGGCTGATCTTGTCGGCTCCGTCGCGTATCACCATGTGCTTGGATATGATGATAAACCGCGTCTGATTGCCGTCGATATCCTGTATTCCCTCTTCCAGAATGTCGAGGTCAAACTGCTTTCCCGCCACGCTTGAGGCAATCGCCGCCTTGGTCGGGTCGTTCCAGCGGGCGACATTCTTCGCGGCGACGGCGTTGTTGCTGTACTCGTTGGTGTTGAAGCCGTGTATCTGAATGTACCTTGCGCACTGGGCAAGCGCCTGCGGATGCGCGTAGACCTCTTTGATGTTCTCGATGCTTGCGCCCTTTGGTGCAAGCAGGCAATGATTGATGGCAACGTCCGTTTCGCCCACAATGTAAAAGCCGTGCCGTGTCAGCAGGTCGTAAACGTCGTTGACCGCACCGGCCGTGGTGTTTTCCAGCGGCAGCACGCCGAAGTCGGCATATTCCTCCGTTACCGCCTCAAAGACGTCCTGAAATCTGGCAAAAAACATCGGCTCGGTGTCCTCGCCGAAAAACTGCTTGGCAGCAAGGTGGGAATAGGCCCCGACCGTTCCCTGACAGGCAATCTTGGAGCCTTTGATGATCTTGCCCGCTGTCATGAATTTCTTGCGCAGCTTGCCGTCGTCTCCGTAGAGAAGCATCTGCTGGTAGGTGGAACTGATGTCGATCAGCGTCGCCATCAGCGTCCGCGCGCCGCCGCCGAACTCTCCCCCTTCACGCTCCACACGCTCTAAAATCTCCTGCTCACGCTGCGGGTGTGTGATGGGAGAACCGTCGCGTTTCTTGACGGCGGCGACCTTCTCGGCGGCGTGCATTCTCCGCACGAACAGTTCAAGGAGCTGTTTGTCAATTCCGTCTATTTCCTGTCGGACATCCGACAGGTCGTAGTCGTCGGGCAGGTTATTGATTACATCCGAAAAACTCACAGCTTGCCTACCTCCTTCATCAGGTCGGCAATGCCTATTGCGACTGACGATTCAATTGCCGGCAACGCACGGGGAACGATGCAGGGGTCATGTCTGCCGCCGACGGTGAGAATGGCGTCGCGCTGTTCCTTCAGGTCAACGGTGTGCTGCTCCTGCGAGATGGAAGGCGTCGGCTTGACGGCTGCACGCATGATAATCGGCATGCCGTCGGTAATACCGCCCAATATGCCTCCGCAGACGTTGCGTGTAGTGATCACGCGGTTGCCGGAAAGGGTGAAGGGGTCGTTGGACTCGCTGCCCCTCATCCGGGCCACGTCGAAGCCCGCGCCGAATTCCACGCCCTTGACCGCCGGAACGCCGAAGACGATGGAGGAAAGCACATTCTCCACGCCGCCGAACATCGGAGAACCTACGCCTGCCGGAACGCCGACCGCTGCAATTTCCACAATGCCGCCCACGCTGTCCCGCTCGGAACGCGCGTCGTCAATCCTGCGGCGCATGCCTCTCTCGGCTTCCGGACGGTTGAGAGCGAAGAATTTTTCCTGCAATCGCAGAAGCTGATCCGCGTTGACCGATACCGGATCAAACGGGTCGTCGTACATATTGCCTATGGCGTAGATATGACCGCCGACGGTAACACCTCTGCGTGCGAGAATCTGACGGCAGACGGCTCCCGCGAAGGTCAGCGGAGCGGTCAGTCTGCCGCTGAAATGTCCGCCTCCGCGCACGTCGTTGTAGCCATTATAGCGGACTGCACCTGTGTAATCGGCGTGTCCCGGACGGGGAAGCCGCTGGAGCTTGTCGTAATCCACCGAGCGCGTGTTGGCGTTCTCGATAACGGCGCACATCGGCGCACCGGTTGTTACATTGTTAAGGATGCCGGAACAGACCTCCGGCATGTCCTCCTCCTTGCGCGGTGTGGAAGTGGAATCGTTGCCGGGCGCACGGCGGTTCATCTGGAACTGTATCTCGTCAAAGTCCAGTTCCTCACCCGCGGGCAGTCCGTCTATGACAACGCCGATGCCTACTCCGTGACTTTCGCCGAAAATGGAAATTTTTATATTATTGCCCCATGTCGATGACATTTGCTTTACCTCCAAGAGAATTATATACTTCAAAGAATGACGGATAGCTTTTGTTCACGCTGTAAGGTGTGGTAACCGTCACCTCACCGTCGGCACACAACGCGCCGATGGCGGCCGACATCACTATTCTGTGGTCGCGGAATCCGTCCACAACGCTGCCTTTGAACCGCTTCACGCCCTCAATGATCAGTCCGTCGTCCATGACCTGCACTTTGCCGCCGAGTGAATGGATCATCGCGGCCGTGGACGTCAGGCGGTCGCTCTCCTTGATGCGAAGCCGTTCCGCGTGGTCGATGATTGTCGTCCCTTCGCAGAGAGCCGCACACAGTGCAAGACAGGGCACCAGGTCGGGAATCTGCCCGGCGTTGATGTGCTGTCCGTGAAGCGCGCCCTTTCTGACGGTGATTTCGTCTTGGTTCATCTCTATTTCCGCGCCGAAACCCCGGAATAATTCAACCGCCGCCTTGTCGCCCTGTGAGGAATCGAGCCGCAGCCCGCGCAGTGTCAGTTCGCTGCCCAAGGCCCCCGCCGCGAGGAAGAACCCCGCCTGCGACCAGTCGCCTTCCACCGCATACTGTCTCGGTGAATACTTCTGTCCGCCCGGAATGAACCAGCCGTCTTCCGTCCGCTCCACCTTTACGCCAAAGTCCGCCATGCAGCTGAGGGTCATGTCGACATAGGCCGACGATTGCAGCGGTGTAGTCAGACGCAATGTGCTGTCTCCGTCGCAAAGAGGAAGCGCCATGAGCATTCCGGTGATGAACTGGGAGCTGATGTTTCCCGGCATTTCGTAGCTGCCCGGTTGCAGCTTTCCTTTGCAGATCAGCGGAAGACCTCCGTCAGAGAAACATTCAACACCCGCCTTCGGGAGCAGGTCGCTGTATAATCCTATCGGACGTGAAACAAGCGTCCCTTCGCCTATAAAGCGTCCGTTGATCCCTGCGGCACAGGCGATGGGAATGATGAATCTCAGCGTGGAGCCGGATTCGATGCAGTTCACATCGACAGGCCGATTGGAAGCGTCTCCAAAATGACCGCCGATGCCGTCAACCGTCAGCGTGTCGCCCGAAAGCTGCACCTTCGCGCCAAGCGCAGTGATGGCGTTGATGGTGGCTTTCATATCGTTGGACAGCTCTATCGGAGCGAGCACGCTTCTGCCCCCCGCAAGCGTGGCGCAGAGCATGGCCCTGTGCGCCGCGCTCTTTGACGGGGGAATATGAACCGCGCCTCGAAGCGAACCGCCTCCGGGTATTCTGCATATCGCATTCAAACTATCGCTCATTTGCCCATTCCTTTCCGAACAAAATCGAGCAGCTCCGCACATTTAATCTTGTATACATATGAATTACCGATTTCTCTGAGCAGTACAATATTCATATATTCGCCCCTGCGCTTTTTGTCAAGCATAGCCGCTTCGCAGAGCTGTTCCGGTGTGAATTCACAGACTGTCGGCATGCCGCATTTTTTCAGAACAGCTTCTATCCTGTCGGATGTGCCGGGATTGGATAAACCTGCCGCTTCGCCTGCCCTTGCCATGATCAGCATACCGATACCCACCGCCTCGCCGTGGGCAATGCCGGTGTAACAGGCGCATTTCTCGATGGCATGACCGATAGTGTGTCCGAAGTTGAGCAGCATCCGCTCGCCCGATTCCTTTTCGTCGCGTTCAACGACTCCGGCTTTGATGGCAATGGAACGGGCGGTCAGTTCCTCTATCATCTGCATGTCGGTGCCGTGTTCTTCAATCAGACCGAACAGCTCGGCGGATTTGATGCAGCCGTGCTTGATGATCTCCCCGAAGCCGTCGGTGACGTATCTTGCAGGTAGTGTGGCAAGGGTATCGGCGTCCGCAAGCACCAGGCATGGCTGATGGAAGCTGCCCACAAGATTCTTGCCGCAGTCGAGATCAATTCCCGTCTTGCCGCCGACAGACGAATCGTTCTGTGAAAGCACGGTTGTGGGTATCTGCACGAAGGGAATGCCGCGCAGGTAAGTGGCTGCCGCAAAGCCGCACATGTCCCCTGTGACACCGCCGCCAAGCGCAACGGCGAAATCGCTTCGGCTGAGTTCCGCCTGTGTGAATGCCTCATACATTCCCACAATGGAGGGAAGCCGCTTGTTCTCCTCACCTGCCGGGAATACATTTATGAAAGCCTCGTAGCCTGCGGCTTTCAGCGATGCCTGAACGGCATCGGCGTAAATCGGCGCAACGTTGCTGTCGGAAACGATGACGCAGCGATTTGCCTTGGGAAGAATATTTTTGATTTGCTTCCCGCAGCTTTGAAGAATACCTCTTTGTATCATCACGTCATACGGAACGCCCGTTCTGACGTGAATTGTTTGTGAAAAACTCATTCGCCCAGTTCCTCCTTCACCATGCGCCCTCTGCCTAAAATGGTTTCCAGTGTCTCGCGGTCGTTTGCCTTGATGGCGTCGCACATTTCGGTGATGTTCCTGATGAGCAGATCAAGTTCCTGCGTGAGCGCATCCGAATTCTGAAGGAAAAGCTCCGCCCACAGGTGTTCGTTGAGCCTTGCGACACGGGAAACATCGCGGTAGCTTCCCGCCGAGAATCCCCTGTGTTTCAGGCATTGAGGGCTTTGCACATAGGCATTGGCCAGCACGTGCGGAAGCTGGGAGGTGAAGGCGATCATTCTGTCGTGCTCCTCGGGTGAACAGACCACATGCATCCCGAACCCCAGATCGGCGGCAAAGCCCTTGAGCCATTCCACCTCTTCGGCGGATGTGTCGTCGGTGGGTGTGATAATAAAACTCGCGCCCTTGAACAGCACCGCTTCGCTGTTGAAATAGCCGCCCTTTTCCTTGCCCGCCATCGGGTGAGTGCCCACAAAGACAAAACCGTATTTCTCCGCAATGGGAGGCATATTCTCGCAGATATAACGCTTGATGCCTGATACGTCTATGACAAGGGCTCCCTTTTTGACCTTGTCTCCAATGGTTTCCATGTATTCCACTGCTTCCTCGGGATAGAGTCCCAGGATGAGCATATCCGCCTGTCCGATGTTATCATCGGTCAGTTCTTCGTGAACAGCGCCGTCTTCTATCGCTTTCAGCAGCGTCGAATGTGTGCGGTTGCGTGCCAATATGTGATAATCGGTCTGCCCGGCAATCGCCTTTGCAAGCGATCCGCCTATCAGTCCCAGCCCGACAATGGCAATGTTTTTTATCTCTGTCATTTGCTTTCGCCCCTTGCCTATGGCATTGCGTAAAATGTATGTTGCCTCTTATGATAACAAATTTCAGTATCAATGTCAAGACACTTCATCGCATTAATGCTTTTGGTAATAAAATGAACAATCCGGGACACATTTTATTATTTCTCAGGGCTTTTCACACTAATAATCACAGCGTGTTTAAAAAAATAAAAAATCCCTGAGATGCCGTAAATCGGGAATCTCAGGGATTTTTTAACTGGAGCTGTTAACCAGATTCGAACTGGTGACCTCTTCCTTACCAAGGAAGTGCTCTGCCTACTGAGCTATAACAGCAAAATGGCGACCCGGAACGGGCTCGAACCGTCGACCTCTAGCGTGACAGGCTAGCGTTCTAACCAGCTGAACTACCGGGCCATCATCGCTGCTCTTGCGTGACAGCTTCATTATTATATCAGCTTAATTGCCATTTGTCAAGAATTATTTTTATTTTTTCTGAAATTATTTTTTTATTTTTTGAATATGCCTTTTCCATCAACAGAACCTGCTCACGAGTCCGTTCAACGCACCGTATGAAACACAGCTGCACGGCGTGCCCTTCCCTTTCCCCTTCGCGTACGGTTGGGCGGAACAAAGCCCGTTCATGCGCATGAACAGCCCGCTTTTCACCCGGACACCCGCGATCTGCCGTCGCAGCAGAAAGATACGAACCGCCGAGCAGCCGCTCATTCCGCCAAAGTACACTGCCGAAGGAGATACTCTCAGCCCCAGGCTTCCCGCGCAGCTCATTCCCACCAGACTCCGCAGCGCCGCGACAGTGCATGCGCCTGCCGAACCGCACAGAACCGTGCGGATGAGCGGATCATCGGAACGAAGTGCAGCCATTCCCGCCAGAAATGCCGCAAACAGCGACACAACCAGCGACACGATGTTTTTTCTTCTCAATTCATCCGGCTGGGACAAATCCCTCCCCGCCTTTCCCTCCGCTCTGATCAGCCGGAGGGCATCGTACACCGCACCGTCTTCACGCACGCGGCAGGCAACGGGGATTTCACCTCCGTCCGACGTGAGCAAAACCATACTGCCGAATCCGCACAGAACGCCCAACGGACTCTGCCTGAATACCGCCCCTGTGATTGCCCTCTCGGGGATATAGATGTCCCTTCCGCCGAACAGACCGGCTGTCACACGGCATCCCTCCTGCATACGGACAAAAGAAATGTGCCCCCATCGGATGCCGGTATGCAGCATATCAAAAAGAGCTGCCGCCAGCAGCAGAAACGCAGCCACATTCATCAGCCTGCTTTCCCTCGACAGCAGTGTAAACCAGCCGGAAAACATCAGCAGCAGCGTTGCGCGTCCGGACGTCAGCGCACAGACCGCCGCGGAATGCCTCCCGGGGATAATGCGTCCCGTTTCTTTCCCGGGGAACACCGCCGCCTTCATGACCGATTCCGCCGTTTGCTCCGGAAGGACTACGGAAGCCCACACCCTGTGGGTCGTATCGGAGTAAATGTTCAGTTCCGCGCAGCCGAAAAGCCTGCGTATGGCAGAACGTCGGATTTCAACCCGGACGACGCAGTCAAGCCGCAGTTTCTTTTCGCCGGTGGGAGAACGGAACGTCAGACAGCCTCCGTCCATTTCGCAGGAAGTGTGCCGCCGTCTGATCTCCGCCGCCGGAAGCAGGACAAGCGTCAGGGCCAAAAGCGACGCGGCTGTATACAACAGATACGCGCCGGCAGGAAGGTCTCTCCCCTGCATCAGCCACACAAATGCGCAGAGGGCACCGGCGGCTGACGGAAGAAAACGGCGCAGGCGCAACACATCCGTTCCGTGCGGTGTGAAGCGAACCGCTTCCGCGCGTTCATTCACCCGATTCACGAAACCACCGGACGCAGCATGCTGTCCAGAAGCCTGCCGTCGTCAAGCTCAATGCCCCTGAGCCGGACTTTTCCCCTTCCTGTGAAAAAGACCACGGTGCACAGTCCCAGTCTGCGCTCGGGGAAACTTCTCCTGATCTCAGAGCCGTGAATATCGCTCCGATTGATGATAAGCGTGCGACGGGTCAGGAATCCCTTTTCTATTTTAATGCATCCTCCGCTGCGAAGATAGCTGATTCTGCCGAAGCTCATAGGGACCACGGCAGCCGCGCAGCACATCACGCCGCAGATGCCCGCCGCCGCAAACGCCCATTCATCAAGCTCCCACATGCCGAGGGCAACGGAAGCACACAGGGCGGTCAATGCCGTCATTCCGCAGTAGACCCGCAGCAGCGCTTTATATCTGGATGAACACCGGTGCCTGATTTCCACTCTCATTTTTCTTCACACTCCGTCTGTCAACTATTCTTTACTTTTCCCATTGCAGCGCGGCTTATGCAGCGGGGAAAAATATTTCAAAAAACTATTGACAACGCCCCTTTCAGAATGGTATAATCATAGAGCCGCTTGTTGCGGGCTTTTTTAAGTCGGTCTTTTTTATGGATGATTCAGCGAAAAGACGCGCCCGGCAGCAGCGAGTCTATGGATAAGGCAGGTGCCGTAAAATTATGTACGCAGTTATCGAAACAGGCGGAAAGCAGTTCAAGGTCGAGCAGGGCGATGAAATCTATGCAGAGCTTCTGAACGCTGAGGCAGACGACGTTGTAGAGCTCAAGGTAATCGCTCTCGGCGGCGAGGACGGTATCAAGGTCGGCAGCGACGTTGAGAACGCAAAGGTCATGGCTAAGGTCGTCAAGAACGGTAAGGCAAAGAAGATCACAGTCTTTACCTACAAGCCCAAGAAGAGCTCTTCCCGCAAGATGGGTCACAGACAGCCCTACACCAAGCTCGCTATCACTGAGATCATCGCATAATTCCGGCGGTGGTAACGGTAGAGCTTTATTCCGCCAGTGGATCTGAAGATCCCGCGGGATTCAAGGTCAGCGGTCATACGGGTACCAGCGGAGAATCCATCGTTTGCGCGGCGGTTTCCTCGGCTTGCTATATGGCGGCTAACACAATTACCGAGGTACTTGGCATTGAAGCCGATATTTCGGTGCACGACGGATATATGCGCGTCACGGTCAAAGGTGACGACATCCCGAAGGCAAAAGCGATACTCTTGGGACTGAAGCTCCACCTGGAGCAGCTTGCCCAGCAGTATCCCAAACAAATCAGAATATTATTTTCGGAGGTGCATCAGTAATGCTGAAGGTAAATATACAGCTTTTCGCTCATAAAAAAGGTATGGGCTCCACCAAGAACGGCAGAGATTCCGAGTCCAAGCGTCTCGGCGTCAAGAGAGGCGACGGTCAGTCTTGTCCGTCAGAGAGGTACAAAGATCCATCCCGGCGCAAACGTCGGCAAGGGCGGAGACGATACTCTCTTTGCTACATGCGACGGCGTTCTCAAGTTTGAGAGATTCGGCAGAGACCGCAAGAAGGCTTCTGTCTATCCTGTCGAGCAATAATTCCATTGTTTGGCTGAATTCTTCGGTCAGACGGCTTTTGTAATCATTCCGACAAAAACCCGGGACCAATCCGATTAGTCTCGGGTTTTTATATTTTCATTTCTTTACTGCTGAGGAGGAATTATCCATGACAAAATCCATTTGCAAACTTATTTACGGCTACATGGCAGTGACCTATGCCATGCTGTTTTTGGGTGTGCTGGTCAGCGACACGCTTTACGCCGAGAAATCAAGAATACTCTGCGCTTCATCCGTGCCGAGGCTCTTTGTCCCCGGAATCATGAATGTTCCTACCGCCGTCTACTGGGTGATGTTCGTTTTGATGATCGTGGCAACTGTGGTCTGTGCCAGGGTGTTCAAGCAGTTCACTCTCGGCATAGGCATTTCAAACGGTCTCATAGGGCTTTTTACCCTGATTGTTTACGGCAGTGAGCTTCAGAATTTCTTTCCGCTTTCTACCGATATGCCCACCGTCCGTTCGGCCTTTCTGATCATCGGCTCCTATGTGATCGTCCTGCTGTCACTCGTGCTTGCTCCCATGATTATCTTCAGCAAGGACGAAGATCAGTTCGACAGAATCTGGTGACGAAACGCTCACAGACACCTGCGCAGCAGCACATTCAACGGTGTACATTGAAGCATGATTCAGTTGTATTGGGGGCGAAATAAAATTGTTTATCGACAAGGCAAAAATTAAACTAAAGGCGGGAAACGGCGGCGACGGCGCGGTTTCCTTCCACCGTGAGAAATACGTCGCTGCGGGCGGTCCCGACGGCGGAGACGGCGGCAGGGGCGGCAATATCGTCTTTGTGGTGTCCACTCACCTTTCCACACTCGCAGACTTCCGCTACAAGCGCAAATACCGCGCTGAGGACGGCGGCAAGGGCAAGGCGGGCAGAGGCTCCGGCAAAAAAGGCGAGGACCTCATCGTACAGGTGCCGCTCGGCACGGTCGTACGCGACGCCGAGAGCGGCAGAATTATCGCCGATCTGTCGGACGACAAGCCGCACGTTATCGCCAAAGGCGGCAAAGGCGGCTGGGGAAACACCCATTTTGCCACTCCGACCAGGCAGGTGCCGAAGTTTGCCAAGCCGGGCATTCCCGGGGAGGAAATGGAAGTTCTTCTGGAACTCAAGCTGCTGGCGGACGTGGGACTCGTCGGATTCCCGAACGTCGGCAAATCCTCGCTCATCAACGAGGTCAGCGAGGCAAATTCCGTGGTGGGCAATTACCACTTCACCACCGTGGAACCGGTTCTCGGCGTGGTGCGTCGTGCAGAGGGACAGTCCTTCGTCATGGCGGACATTCCCGGGCTGATCGAAGGCGCAGGCGACGGCGTCGGTCTGGGACACGAATTCCTGCGGCACGTCGACAGGTGTCGGCTGCTTGTGCATATCGTGGACGTTTCGGGCAGCGAAGGACGCGACCCGATAGAGGATTTTGAAACCATCAATTCCGAACTGGTAAAATACAGCGAAGAACTCGCCAAGCGTCCCATGATCGTTGCGGGCAACAAGATAGACCTCGCCGACGATGAGCAGATGCAGCGCTTCGAGGATTACATCAGAGGAAAGGGATACGAATACTTCCCCATCTCAGCCCCGATTAATTACGGCGTTGACGCGCTTGTCGCCAAAATCGTGGAAATGCTGTCCAAGCTCCCTCCGATTGCAATCTACGAACCCGAGCCCTTCGTCCCCGAACAGGTGGAGGACAAGCGGGAATTCTCCATCCGCGTGGAGGACGGTATCTATGTGGTCGAGGCGCCGTGGCTGCTGAACATCATGCGCTCGGTGAACTTCGACGACTACGAGTCCATGCAATATTTCGAGAGAGTGCTGAACAACAGCGGCATCATCGACGGTCTGCGCGAAGCAGGCGTTCAGGAAAAGGACACCGTCAGCATATACGATTTTGAATTTGATTTTATAAATTAAACAAATAATAAGGAGACTGCCAAATGGTCTTTCAATCCAGAGATCAATCCAGAGACGTTAAGCAGGAATTATTTGACAAACAAGTCGAATATGGCTTTTTTGAGATAGTTGACTGCTCGGAACAGGAAAACGCCGAGTATGCACATATGAAAAACAACGGAAATGCGTTGCCGGAAAATGTGCGTCAATACAAGGATGCTCAGACTGATATGTATGTGGATAAGTTTTATTATCTGAAAGATTCCAAGCTGAGTGATGCTGAAAGGCAGGAATATCTCAAATATATCGAATTAGATCGATTAAATACGATTAAGAATTGCCTGTTGTTCT
The DNA here is from genome assembly GCA_900317765.1 of uncultured Eubacteriales bacterium. Lineage (GTDB taxonomy): Bacteria > Bacillota > Clostridia > Oscillospirales > Acutalibacteraceae > RUG762. The sequence continues at coordinate 12,680 of ONID01000074.1, forward strand.
TTGTGATATTGACGCTCGTTTCACTGTCTGCTTATTTTGTCTTTTCATTGATTTAACTACCCATTTTGTTTGTTTTTGAGAGGAGATTTGTTTCAAATGAAAGAAAAAACACTGGCGGAGAAGCTCCGCGAAGAACTTGCCTACAACCCGAAAAACGGCGGCTTGAAGCTGACCGACGATCAGCTCAGACGCGCCTATGAATTCTGCGACGACTACAAGGAATTTCTCAACGCGGCAAAGACCGAGCGCGAGGCCGTCGCAGAGGCGGTAAGGCTTGCCGAAATCGCTGGCTTCGTTCCCTTTCAGAAGGGCAGAGTCTACAAAGCGGGCGAAAAGGTCTACAAGGTCAACAGGGGCAAAGCAATCATGCTTGCGGTCATCGGCAGCAAACCGGTGAGCGAGGGCGTGCGTTTTGCCATCGCTCACATCGACTCCCCGAGACTCGACCTCAAACCCAATCCCCTTTATGAAGCCGATGAAATCGCCATGTTCAAGACCCATTACTACGGCGGCATCAAGAAATACCAGTGGACGACCATACCGCTGGCCATGCACGGCGTTATCTGCCTTGCCGACGGCAGCAGGTTGGAAGTGCGCATTGGCGAGGAGGAAGGCGATCCGCAGTTCTGCGTGACCGATCTCCTTCCCCATCTCGGACGCAAGCAGGAAAAGGAACCGCTTGCCACAGCCATTCCCGCCGAAAATCTCAACATTGTGGTGGGCAGCCTTCCGATCAATGAGGAAAAGGGCAACGATCTGGTCAAGCTCAATGTGCTCAGATTGCTCAATGAAAAATACGGTCTTGTGGAAGCCGACTTCCTCTCGGCAGAGATAGAATTCGTTCCCGCCGCCAAGGCACGCGACGTGGGCTTCGACCGTTCCATGATAGGCTCCTACGGACACGACGACCGCGTCTGCGCATATCCTGCGCTCATGGCAGCGCTCACCTGCAACAACCCGGAACACACCGCCATCACCGTTCTCACCGACAAGGAGGAGATCGGCAGCGAGGGCAACACAGGTCTGAAATCGGCGTATATGGAATATTTCATCCATGATCTCGCCGATATGCAGGGCGTAAAGGGCAGAGATGTGCTTTCGGCTTCCCAGTGCCTTTCAGCAGACGTCAACGCCGCCTTTGATCCCAATTATGCCGACGTTTACGA
>ONID01000038.1 GCA_900317765.1 uncultured Eubacteriales bacterium
CGGTCGCAGCAAGGTGGCGGCAGCGGTATTCGGCGGAGGACAACACACCTGGCGGCTGCAGCAGAAATGCATTTTGAAGAAATCAAACGGAAGCTGGAAAATCACTCGCAGCGTAGTATCCACATATTAAGGAGGAGCCGATTATGGCTAAGAATCTGGTAATTTATTATTCAAGAACCGGAGAGAACTACTGGAACGGCAGTATCAGAACTATTCCGAAAGGCAATACGGAAATTGTGGCGGAGTTCATTCAGAAGGCGGTAGGAGCAGACCTGTTTCAGGTGGAAACGGTAAAGCCTTATGCGGCTGACTATTACGAGTGCATATCGAATCCCCTGTGAAACAGAAGTGCAGGGTAGAGTCGAAGAATTCTGTTTCTCATCATCCTCTCGGTATACAGATACTTTCCTTTACGATAACGGTATGAACCTCCCAAACCGAGAATCCTCACGCCGTCGAGTATCACGATCCTGTCATCTATACAGATACATCCCTCAGGCTCACGGCGATACTTTTCATCATGATTCCCGTGAACGTAGAACAGAGGCAGTCCCGACATAGTGACAAGAAATTCCAGATACTCCGCCTTGAGGTCACCGCAGGCAATAATGCAGTCATACTCTTTCAGTATTCCCGGTCTGTAATATTCGTAAAATCTGTCAGACTCGATATCAGAAACCGCTAATATTTTCATGACAGTTCACCGCTCTTACCAAATATGCTTTTCGCCTGACGGATGCCGACGGTATCGACTGTCGCTTTTCCGATAGGCGTCAGTTCGTCGTAGGTCGGTATGCTGCCGATCACATTGTCCACGAGGTAATCCATATTGATGATCTGCTCCAGAGTGAGCGCTTTCTGATCGGAAGTGACCTTCTCCCCGTTTTGGGTGTAGAAGGGCGTGAAGAACGGCGTGGAAGCGTTGTGGATGAAGCTGTCGCGGCAAAATTCGGCAAAGCGCCTTGAAGAGAGCGGCAATGCAGGCGCGTACTCAATATCCACCACTCCCGCTGACATTCCCCAATGATAATTGAGCGCGCGTGTACTGTTGACATACTCTGTTTCGATGGTTTTATCCAGCATCCGTTTCAGAATCTCTTTATAATAAATGCCCCATCTGTGATCCGGTACCGCAAGCAGATCTGTCTTGTCCCCTTCGACGTGAGACAGACCGAAGCTGCTTCTGTCGTCGCCGAGAAAACGCATGGTATCCTGTGAGGAAATCAGGTGAATATTGCGGCGCTGCAACGCAAGCGCGGCATTCTCTGCTCCCTTGACAGACGACCATTCCAGATAGATTCTCGCTCGGGGATTCGCCATCTGTGCGCCGAGAGCGAAGGCGTTGATTCCCGCGATCTGTCCGAATATCGGGTAGTCACAGACATAGCCGATGCGGTCGCTGTTGGTCAGCGAACCTGCCAGTACTCCAAGGATGAATTTTACCTCGTACATCCGCGGATAATAAGTGCGGACGTACCGATGAGAGATATTCAGCGAGCAGTTCATCACCGTTACCTGAGGATTCTCGATCGCCGCACGAAGGCTCGCCTGCAGCATACGGGGCGAGGTGGTAAAAATCAGTTTATTTCCGTCTTTGATCGCCTGCGCAATCACGCCGTCCGTATCTGACGCCATTGCGTCAGGATAAGCGGTCGTGATGATACTGTCGCCGAGCGTCTGCTGAACATAAAGCCTTCCACGTTCATGGTCGTTGACCCATCCTGACTTCTCGGGTGTTCCATCGTAGAGAAAGGCTGCTTTCATGCAAGCTGTCTTTCCGATCGGAAAGAGTTTCGACAGGACGGTCGGCTTTTTTTCTGCGGGAAGGTCGGTTTTCAATTCGATTGCATATGCGACAATCAACAGCACGATGGCCGTGATAACTACCAGTACAACGTCGCTGACCTTGTCGGAAAGACCGTGGGAAGTTTTCTTTTTGATCATATCGGCGCCTCCTTATACAAAGTCTACATCCGAAACCTTGGATGAGATGGTGTTGACGATGACCAGCAGAATCAGGTTGACCGCCGTGTTGAACAGACCTACCGCCGTCGAATAGCTGTACTTGGCGTTTTCAATACCCTGCTGATACACATAGACGGAAATGACATCCGATGTCGCCTTGTTGAGATCCGTCTGTAAGAGCCACACCTTTTCGAATCCGACGTTCATCAGCGAACCGGCGCTCATAATCAGGTTGAGTATCGCCATCGGCAGAAGTGCCGGGAAGTCGATATTCTTGATACGCTGGAAAACGGATGCGCCGTCGATCTTTGCGGCCTCATAAAGAGTCGGGTCAACATTGGCGAGCGTCGCGAGATAGATGATACAGCCCCAGCCTGCGTCCTGCCATATTCCGGAGGCGATGTAGATTGTCCGGAAGGCGGAAGCTTCGGTCAGAAAGTCGATACTGGTGCCGAACATCAGATTGACAAGACCTCCCGAAGGACTCAGGAAGATGCGGATCATACCGCAGACAACCATGATAGAGATGAAGTGAGGCGCGTAAAGGACCGTCTGCACTACCCTCTTATAACGGTTGAATCTGAGCTGGTTGATGATCAGAGAGAGAATGATCGGAATCGGGAAGCTCCACAGCAGACTGTACAGGCTGAGCAGAATTGTGTTGCTGATCATTCTGCCTGCCGTCGGCGCGGTGAAGAATCTCTCAAACCATTTGAAACCTACCCATTCGCTGCCCATGATTCCTCTGCTTGCCTTGTAATTCTTGAAGGCTATCGTAATACCGTACATCGGAACGTACTTGTAGATGACAGTCAGAATCACAGGTATCAGTAAGAGAAAATAGAGCTGCCAGTTTTCAGCCAGACGCGCGCCGAGCGACTTTTTAATGATAGGGGAAGTCGTTCTGGCTCTGTCCGCCTTAGCTATCGCTGTTTGCATGAGATCACTTCTTTCCATTTGGATTTGTTGCAGGGGATATTTGACAAACCCTGCATTGAAACGAGTTCTGTGTAACGTTTCACGAACGGCTTCAAAATAATCGGTGGTACCTGCCGATTATCCACCGTGAAACGTTACATATATCGCTGCCTTTATAGTAGCACATGCACTTATTATTTGTCAATACTAATCCACTAATTTCATTAACTTTTACGAATTGCACAAAGGTTTATTTGCCTTTTGTACGTTTTGCGGAGAGAAAAAAATGGAAATTTCATGAAATAATGCTTTACATTTCATAAACTTCATGATATAATATCATTACAGAATATGAAACGATTCACGAACTCTGTTAGGAAGTGTATATCAATGAGTAAATCCCAAAATGTTCCCACCATGAAGGATGTCGCCCGCGAGGCGGGGGTATCTCTGGGAACCGTATCGAAAGTAATGAACGGTATCACCGTGGGAGAGAGCTACCGCAAGCGTGTGACGGACGCCGCCGAGAAGCTCGGCTATCAGATCAACAGCTATGCCAGGGGACTGAAAACCAACAAGACCTATTCCGTTGCGGTGATTCTCCCCGACCTGGAGCATCCCTTCTTTGCCAGGCTCGCCGATGAATTGACACGGGCGCTGATGAAGAGAGACTACCGTACCATTCTGATGCTGACAAGCTATGATCCTGAGGCCGAACAGGAATGCATTACAATGGTTCGCCAGAACAAGGCTGACGGTATTATCGCCCTTACTTACAATCCGGATCTCGAAATCGATCCCTCTATCCCTTTTGTTACCATCGACCGTCACTGCAACGCGGAAGTGCCGTGTGTTTCCTCCGACAATTTCGGGGGAGGACGGATGGCTGCCGAAAAGCTGCTGTCGCTGGGATGTAAAAAACTGCTTTTCATGCGTATCGGCTCCAGCGTTTCCAGCGAAGTCGATAAGCGGGCGGCTGGATTTGAAAGCATCTGCCGTATGCGTAACGCGGAATTTGAATCAGTTATTCTGGACGACTCGGAGACGGAGCAGCCCTTTTATCGCTTTATTGATGAACATATCGCTCAGGGAAAATTTGAATTTGACGGTATCTTCTGCAACACCGACAAGCTCGCTTGTCTGATCTGGAACAAGCTCATCCAATCAGGCGTTCGCGTACCGGAGGACGTGCAGATCATCGGATACGACGGTACGTTGTGCCATATTACCGGCAAACCGCTCTGTTCTTCTATTGTTCAGCCTATCGACCGCATGGCTGAGGCCGCTGTATCCATACTGCTCAAAAATAACCGTTCCAATCTGCCGGTGCTCATGGCGCTCCCGGTTCATTACACCGAAGGCGGGACCACGAAAGAGGTGACTTGATGGCGAGTGAATGTCTGAATTGGAAATACAGGGACGTTCAGCCCGACAAACCGCTTGTTCTGACAAAAGAACAGCGGCGGAAAAACTGGTGGAATTATCACAAGTGGCAGGTCATCATCGGAGCGGTTCTTTTCATAACGACACTGAGCATTCTGCGCTATACGCTGGGCATCGGCATCACAAAGCCTGACTATCAGATCGGCTATGTCGGTTCCGCGCCGCTGCCGGAAGATACGGTTGCCGCATTGGAAAACCGGCTGTCAGAATACGGGCAGGACGTCAACCACGACGGCAAAGTTGTGGTAAAAATCAAACAGTATCCCACAGACGCATCCGAGGAGGGAGCCGACGCGGCGGCATACGCAGCCGCGTCATCCATGCGGCTGATGGGTGATTTGGAAAGTAGAGAAAACTGCTTTTTTATTTTAGATGATGTTGAAACGTTTCATTTGAAATACGAAGTCCTTGCAGACAAGGACGGCAACATTGCCGCCGACAGGAAGGATGTTGAATCCTATCAATGGTCGTCATGCCCTGTATTGTCTGCGATGGACCTCGGAAACTATACGGAGAAGGTTCTCGGAAAGAACGTCACAGGAAGCAGCGATGAGCTGCTCTCGACCCTTTACTTCGCCCGATACGGAAAAAATCCCGATGAAAAGCCGACGTCTGCGGGCGAAGCCTGCGAAGCATTCTGGAAAGCACTGACGAAAGGAGCCAAACAATGAAAAAGCTGTCATTTATTCTGACCACGTTACTCTTACTCCTGCTGCTCACCGCCTGCGGCAAATACCCGCAGAAGGATCTGGCAGGCAATCAATGGAACAGGAACTGGGAAATGCTCGGAACAGTTCTGGGTGTGGAACCGCCGGGAAACGACTTCAGCCTGTCCCAGAACGCCTCGATTCTCACGGGAGACGATACCTTCTACGCGACATGGAGAACCGGTGAGCCGACAAAGTGGGTCAACGAGGATAACGAGAAGGTAGACCTCTATCCCGCGCAGATTTATCTCTTGCTGTACGGATGTGCGGATGAAACCAAAGCCGGGGAAGCAATGGAAGATTTTATTGCAAAAGAAAAAGGAAGCTATACCGTCAGGGATACCGTGTCCGAAACCTTCAACGGTCAGGAATACACGATTCTGCTTTACGATTGCGGATCCGAAACCAATCCATATAACAGGGGTGCATCGGCATTCGCTGTTTACCGGAATTATGTTGTCAGCGCGGAGCTTACCTGTGTGGAGGGCTATGAAGGCAACGAGCACGCTTTGCTGGACGGTTTTCTGAGCGGCTGTCATTTTGCTGAATAGGTGATTGTAAAAAAATAAAGGAAAAAAAGCATAGCGCAGCGCTAACAAGCGAGCGTATGCGAGCGTGGGAGTCCAGGGGGAACTTGTTCCTCCTGGCGGGTGCAGGGCAGAGCCCTGCCGGGGTACTTTTGCGGTAAAACCGCAAAAGAGGGGCAGCGCCCCTCGCTGCAACGCGCTTCGATTCAAAACGGGCTCGGGCGCAACAGATACAGTAAAAGCTAAAAATTTGCCTTGCCCCGAATGGAGAAAAGCCTGTGTTTTCAAAAACTGTTAAGCTCCCGATTTACGCTATTCTTACACTGTACAATCGGCTAACTTTTCTGAAATCAAGGATTAACGGAGGATAATATGTCTGAAATCTATGAAATGCTTATGCAGGAAACAACGGAAGAAGTAAAGCCCCTGCTGACCAATCGTTCCAGACTCAGCGAAGAAGGCGTCAGGGAATCCCTTACCGCCTATCTGCGGACGCCGTCGTGGATGATCGTTCGCGTTCTGCTTCTGGTGATGGCAGGCGTGGGCGCATCGATCCTTATCCGGGGTATCCATCCCGGCATGGAAAAACATATCGTTCTGTCCGGCGCAGTGGTGATCGGATGCAGCGTGGCGATGTATCTGTACCGATTCGTAATGTACCCTTCCAGAAAAGCGCGGGAAGTCGTCATGAAACGACAGGAAACGCTTAAAACAAAGGATATTGCCACCGAGTACCGCTTCTTTGATGAGAATATCATCTGTCTGACGAACGGCGAAGTCACTTCCGAAATCGCCTATGATGATATCCGAAAGATTTTCCGTACGCAACATTATATCGTTCTGGTCACATTCCGCAGGAAGATGCTCATGCTTACTCCTAACGGTTTTAAGGACGATCAAGAAGAAGATTTTACCCGATTAATGAAGGAAAAATGCCCGATGGCACTTCCCAAAAAAGACACTGACTGAACTTGCAAAAGGAGAGAGAGCATGGCATTCTTTAAAGACCCGAATTTTGATGTAACACACAGACTCACCGGCTTCAACCGTTACCGTCAGCTTCTTTATTTCTATACCCTTCGATGGATGAAGGTCAATCTGCTGACTGTCCTCGGTTCTGTTCCGCTTGCCGCAGCGATCATTCTATCTCTGGCAACGTCCAGCATCGTCGTCCTGATTCCGTCTACTATTGTGGGAGGTATGATTTTCGGGCCGTTCCTTGCGGGAATGTTTGACAGCATTATGCGAGGACTGCGCGACGCTCCCGACGAGTGGCAGGAGCACTATAAAAAGAGTTGGAAACAAAATTGGAAGGACAGTCTGTTCCCCGGCGCAATCTTCGGACTTCTCAGCGGCATGTTCATTTTCATGATCCGAGTGATGTGGGTCGCCCAGGTCGCACCTGACTGGGGTACGATGGCGCTGTTCCTCTTCAGCTTTATGCTGTTTCTTATCATCACCACGCTGTACTGGCCTCAGATGGTACTGTTTAAACAAAACCTCGGATGGCGGCTGAAAAACATCATCCTGTTTACCGCAAAGCATTTCTGGAAGATGTTTCGGGTTGCACTGTTGGAACTTATCTATATCCTGCTTTATGCACTGTTTGCGCCGTGGACGTTGGCATTAGTACCGTTTATCGGATTCTGGTACATCATCTTCCTCTCAGAGCTGCTTATCTACAAGGAATTCAACGAGGATTTCAATGTGGAAAAGACGTATTATGAACTGGAGGGCGATCCGTGGCGAGTGGGTGATTTCGACATACTCGAACGGCTCGCGGAAGAAGAAGATAAAAAGGAACGGGAAAAATACAGCGAATGAATCAATACGAATTTCATTTGCCATTTCAGCATGGGCTCGAAGAGCATAATAACGACATCATTCAATTCAACGTACAAAACAAACGCCATTGACCGATTCAACCATACTGTCGAATCCAGACAAGGACTTTTGAAGGAATTTGAGCCGCCTCTCTGACGGAATGGAGGTGGTGAATTGAACCGGACGCGGCTTATCTGACGCTAACTTTATTTTTTCATAAAACCTGAAAAATTATTTATATTTTTTTATAAAAAAAACCGATCAAAAGACAGTCAGTAATGACGTCAATTGATCGGCTTTTTGTTTGCTTCTGCTTTCATTCGGTTTATAAATCTTGATTAAATATCCTGATTACGCAACATTCCCCCTGTCAGATACGATCCGATCAGTTTCCCAATTTGAGAAAAAGACATATCCCCGTGGATTTGGCGGTTGATCGGATCACTCACAACCGGAAACAGGCAATGGCTTCACAAGTATTATTATTTTGGGCCCCCACAAACCAAAACGCACCCCGTCTTTCCGCGCGGGGTGCATTGGTATCCAAATCAGCGTGATTTGCCATAGAATGAGGGGCTGTCGCACAAGGAAAATGAAACGTCCTGTGTGACAGCCACTTTTTAAGATTAGAATCTTATCACAAATGTCTTGGTATAGCCGTTTGTGCCTTTTTCCACGGTGATGCTGCCGCCGTGTAGCTCGATGACACGCTTTGTGACCGCCAGTCCGAGACCTGTGCCCTGACCTGCCGTGCGAGATGCATTTTCGGTAACGAACGGCTCGAAAATGTTCATCCCGTCGGGAATCTCATTGCCACTGTCGGATATTCTGATGACCGCTCTTCCGTTTTCCTCCGAAACGGTGATTCCGGCTTTTATCCCGTCTGGATTGTGCCTGTAGATATTCACTATCAGATTGGCGAATGCCCTTTTCAGCTCGTTTATGTCCCCGTTGATTGTTATCTCTCCGTCAGGAATAACAATGTCAGGTTCAATACCGTGTTCTTCCAATTCGGTATAATTTTCGGCGATGCTGTTTCTCACCAGCGTGCAGAGGTTGACCCGCTCCATATGCGGCTTGAAGTGTTCCGTACCCAGCTTTGCATACTCAAACAGGGTATTCACCATCTCGTTCATGCTCTCTGATTTGCGGCAGATGATTTCGAATATCTCCGGCTGCTCTTCGGGCTTGACTCGTCCCTCAGCGAGTGCCTTTGCGAATCCCTGCACCGAGGTCATGGGTGTTTTGAGGTCATGGGCAATGGCTGCGTAGATCAGGTTCTTCTCCTGAATCTGACGTTCGCTCTCTTGCCGGATGTTTTTCTTCGTCAGCAGGAAGAACACGAATCCGCTTGCCACATAAATCAGTATTTCGGCAGCGATGACGAGGAAAATCAGCACCAGAACCAATTGTTTATCTTTTTCGATAACGGTCGGTGCGAAGCTGTCGAAGATAAACTCCATTATATTACTGACCGTTCCGGCCATGACCGTTATCACGAGAAACCATACGACCATTTTCCTGCCGAGCCTTGTCATGCCGCTCTGTTGCTTCTTATTCTTCAAACCGATACCCCAATCCTCTGATGGTCTTGATGTGCTTTGCGCCTACCTTGTCACGCAGGCGGCTGATAATGACATGAATCGTATTGTCGTCCACAGCGCCGCTGTCACACCACGCGCTCTCATAGATCTGTTCCTTTGTGAAAACGCGCTTAGGCTGCGACATGAGCAGCTCCAGCACCTTGAATTCAGCCTTTGTCAGTCCGGTAACTTCGCCGTTTCTTTCAAAGGTACATTCGTCAAGATTCAATGTCATATCGCCCACGGTAATGCTGCTTTTAGGATTCTCCCGCAACGCCGAAGCATTCAGCCGCCGGAGCTGCGCCCTGACCTTTGCCGCCACTTCCAGCGGTTCGAAGGGCTTTGTGATATAGTCGTCCGCTCCGAGGTCGATGCCGAGCACCCTGTCCGAGAGGGTGATCTTTGCCGAAATGACCATCACGGGGATGTATTTCTCACGCTGTCGTATCTTCTTGATGACCGTGTAGCCATCGATCTTCGGCATCATGATATCGACCAGCACAAGGTCGATATCACGACGTTCGATGATTTCCAATGCCTGCGCGCCGTCGTTTGCTTCCCATACCGTGACGCCGTCGGTTTCCAGGTAGATTTTCAGAAGCCTGACGATTTCCTTTTCGTCATCCGCAATCAGAATATTCGGCATAAACTCACCTTCAATAGTTATGGAATTATAAAGTCCAGAATCTGTAAAGCTGCATTCCGATGATGAACGCCACATACGCAATACCCAGTGCCGCCCAAACGTACTGCTTAATCTTTGTGCGTGTGCGGACATCGCTCTTGATTGTATGATAGCACAATATTCCGCTGTTTGCAAGGGATACGAGTGCCACAACTGCCGCAAGTACTGCCGAAACAGCCGTAAACACCGGATTGGTGCTGCCGATGATCAGTAAGAACAGCGCAAGGATGATGCCCGAACCGCCGTAAATGAGCTGCCCCAGCCATATCTGCTTATCAGCAAGGGTGTATTCTTTGCCGGTTTTGCGTATCTTTCTGACGATCAACACAATGAACTTCACCACCACCACGGCGGCGCACAGCAGACCGAACAGAATAAATCCAAAGCAGAGAACCGTGGGCGCAGCCCCTGTGTCGCTCCTGATATAGTCCATGTAGCCCATTTCGAATACGCCGTCTTTGATAGTTACCAGCATTTCCATTCCGTTGTCTTCCATGATATACTGATTGTGACCCACAGGGACGAACGCAAGACCTTCACCAAAGCTGAGACCGAACAGTTTGACGGAATAACTGCCGTCGTCGTTTTGGACCAGCGGAAACACGCCGCCCATGTACTGCCCCGCCGACGCGGAACCTTCGCAGATCGCGCGCTTGCAGTAGTAAACGCCGCTGATATCGGATTCGTTGCCGGACACGCTTCTGTATGCCTCCCTGTCGGTATAATGACCGTACAGCAGCACGGGAATGCCGCTGCAAAAGGCGGTTTCTCCGCATTCGTTGGTGAGTACGGCAACGCCCAGACCGCTTACGGGGTCAAATTCAAGATTGGCGGTACAGCCGCCTGTATTGCCGCCATGACCCAGCGTATCCACCTTGTGATGCTCTACCCACAGTCCGTGGCAGTTCTTTTTGACGTTGGTATCGCGGAAGAAGGAAGTGGCTTTGAACATCTCCGCGCGGGTGCTGTTCTTCGCAAACAGAGGACATTCCTCGCTCACGAACGCCCGACCCAGCTTGGAGAGGTCTTTTAGCGTACCCATAGCGGCGCCTGCCGGGAAAAGCTGCACCGCATTACGGCACTCGCCGAAATCCTCGTTGTATCTTTCATCTTCATACCGTGCATAGCACTTCAGTTCCCGGCGCCTTTCAGACACCCATTGATTGTCTTTTTGCTGCGGGTCGACGGAGGTATGCTTCATACCGAGAGGTGCAAAGATATTCCTGTTGACGTAGGTGACATAATCCGTTCCGCTGGTACGTTCGACGATATACGCCGCCAGCGCGTTGCCCCAGTTGGAATAGGCGGTGTACTCGCCCACATGGAATGCCTGATAGCACTGGCAGCTCTTTACCGCGTCTTCGAGGCTGTCATAAACATCATCGGGAGCCGCTTGCTGATTTTCGTAATAGCTCTCCTGAAAGCCCGCGTTGTGACTCATGAGATGAAGCATGGTGATCTTCTCATCGGGATACTGCAATTTGGTGAGGAATCCTTCCGGAAGATACTCGCGGATATCGGCATGCAGGTCGAGATTGCCGCGCTCCCATTGCTGCATGACGGAAGTCCAGACCAGTATCTTTGAGGTACTGCCCCATTCATAAACGGTTTCCGCGTCCGCTCTGAGATTGTTTTCAATGTCCGCGTAGCCGTAACAGCCGTTGAAAATCTCTCCTTCGCCGTCGAACACGCTGACCTCGCAGGACGCGAGTCCTACCTCCCGTTCCTTGATATAGCGGTCGATGCTGCTGCCGATCTGATCGTAAGCAATTCCCGAAGGCGTGATCTTTTCACTTTCTGCGGCTGACACCGTGAAGCCCGAGCCGAAAAAGGCTGCCGCCATTGCCAATGCTGCCATAACCGAAATAATTCTTTTCATATCAATCGCTCCTTGTTTTTTTCTGACTTCATTTTACGGCGCAAGGCTTAAATGAACAAGGGAAAAACATTAACTGAACATTAAAATAAGGGTTCGCACCGTCATGCAAAAGCCTTTATCCATTTTGCCGGTCATGTTACTCCGCACGCAATACCTCATAAGAATTTTTCAGCAGGCAATCGGCATTTTGAGGTAGAATTTTTCATAAACCTGTGATATACTGAAAGCCAACATCATTCCGTATGGTTGAGGAGGAATCACATGAAGCCGATTATCAAGGAAGATATTGTGTCAGCCTTTCGCTCCCTTGGATTGACAAAAGGGGCAGTCGTGATGGTTCACACATCATTATCAAAAATAGGCTATGTCTGCGGAGGTGCGCAGACGGTGATTGAGGCGCTCATTGAAACGGTCGGTCAGGAGGGAACCATTATAATGCCAACGCAGTCATGGAAAAATCTTGACCCCGAAGACGGTGTGCACTGGGACGTCGAGGAAGAATACCGGCAGATCATCCGCGATCATTGGCCCGCGTATGACAAGCGGTTAACGCCCACCAATACGATGGGCGCGGTGGCTGAGATGTTCCGCCTGTGGCCGGGAACCCTGCGCAGCGATCATCCCGCCAGATCGGTCGCCGCATGGGGAAAGCATGCGGAATACCTTACTTCGGGACACGACCTCTCCGATATATTCGGCGACGCTTCTCCCATCGGCAAGCTGTACAGGCTCAAGGGCGATGTGCTGCTGATCGGGGTAGGTTACGACAAAAACACATCCCTGCATCTCGCGGATGTGCGTGCCGATTATCCCGGCAAACACAATTGCGTGGAATACAGCGCGATCATGGAAAACGGAAAACGAGTCTGGAAAGAGTATGAAACGCTCTATGTGGACGGGGAGGATTTTGAAGAAATCGGCGCGGATTTTGAACGGGCGGAAACAGTCGGGAAAACAACGCTCGGCAATGCGGAACTCCGTCTGATGAACCAGCCAAGGCTGGTGGATTTTGCCGTTGACTGGATCAGCCGTCACAGAAGATAAACGCTGACGCCCGGTGAGACGAAAAAAATCAAAAAACAGTATTGACAATTATTGACGGCGGTGATATAATGATTTTTGAAGTATCACTTGACGGAGTCTTTTTCCGTGAAGTGAGCGGAAAAGACTCCGCTTTTTTGGAAAGCCCGACAGGGAGTATGCATCACGGACTGAAAGTGCATTCGGGGGAGTAGTAAGCGTGGGAACACTTTTTCGTTTTTTCAATATTGAATATTTCAAAGCGGGTATGTTTTGAAAAATCATACCAATTTGGGTGGCACCGCGGGTTATTTGTTTAAAATACTCGTCCCAAGAGTCGTGACGGATTCTTGAGACGGGTTTTTTCTTTATATTTTGAGAAAGCCAATTGTAAATTTGCTATTTATGGAGGAATTTGGAATGTACAGAACACATTACTGCAACGACATCCGGGAAAAGGACATCGGCACAAAGGTGCAGCTGTGCGGCTGGGTGGACACCATCCGCGATCACGGCGGCGTTATCTTTGTCGATCTGAGAGACCAGACAGGCATCACGCAGACCGTCGTGCACGACGAGACACTTCTCAGCAATGTCAATAAGGAATGCGTCGTCACCGTCTCCGGCACTGTCTCCGAGAGAGACCCCGAGACGGTCAACGAAAAGCTCGACACCGGCAAGGTGGAGCTGGTGGTCGAATCCCTGACACTGCTCGGCAAGTGCAAAAACATGCTTCCCTTTGACATCAGCGATTCCAGAAGCACGCGCGAGGACGTCCGCCTGAAGTACAGATACCTTGATCTCAGAAGCGACCGCCTGCACAACAATATCGTGCTCCGCTCCAATATCATCCGCACCATGAGAAAGTGCATGGAGGAAAAGGCATTTTTAGAGATACAGACGCCGATCCTCACCGCCTCCTCTCCCGAAGGCGCAAGAGACTTCCTCGTCCCCAGCAGAAAGCACAAGGGCAAGTTCTACGCCCTGCCGCAGGCTCCCCAGCAGTTCAAGCAGCTGCTCATGGTGTCGGGATTTGACAAATATTTCCAGATCGCTCCCTGCTTCCGCGACGAGGACGCACGCCAGGACAGAAGCCCCGGAGAATTCTATCAGCTCGATTTTGAAATGGCTTTTGCCACACAGGAGGATGTGCTCGAGGTCTGCGAAGATGTGATCTACGACGTTTTCAAGACCTATTCCGACAAGAAGATCAGCCCAAAGCCCTTCCAGAGAATTACCTACAAGGATGCCATGATGCAGTTCGGCACCGACAAGCCCGACCTCCGCAACCCCCTGCGCATCATTGACCTGACCTATTTCTTTGCGGGCGTGGACTTCCCGCTCTTCAAGGGCAAGCCGGTCAGAGGCATTGTCGCCAACTGCCAGGGACAGAGCAGAAAGTTCTTTGAGGACTCCCTCAAGTTTGCCACCTCCATCGGCATGAAGGGTCTGGGCTATCTCACCCTCACCGACGGCGAATTCAAAGGTCCGATCGCCAAATTCCTCACCCCCGAAAAGAAGGAAGAGATCACCACTCTTTCAGGCATCAAGGAGAACGAGACGCTCTTCTTCATCTGCGACTCCAAGAACATCGTCAACCGCGAAGCGGGTCAGATCAGAACATGGTTAGGCGAAAACCTCGGCATCATCGATCAGGATTCCTTTGAATTCTGCTTTGTGGTGGACTTTCCCATGTACGAGATCGACGAGAGCACCGGCAACACCATCTTCACACACAATCCCTTCTCCATGCCGCAGGGCGGTCTGGAAGCTCTCGAAACCAAGGAACCGACCGAGGTGCTCGCCTATCAGTACGACCTTGTGGGCAACGGCATCGAGCTTGCCTCCGGCGCTGTGAGAAACCACGATGTAGACGTCATGCGCAAGGCATTTGAAATCGCCGGCTATTCCGAGGAAGAACTGGAATCCCGCTTCACCGCGCTTTATACCGCCTTCCAGTACGGCGCTCCGCCTCACGCGGGCATGGCTCCCGGTGTGGACAGAATCGTCATGCTGCTTGCCGACGAGGAATCCATCCGCGACGTCATTGCCTTCCCGCTCAACGGCAACGCGCAGGATCTGCTTCTCGGCGCACCGAGCGAGGTAACAGAGCAGCAGCTTCTGGAAGCGAATATCAGCATCAGAGAATAAGGCAGAAAAAGCATAGCGCAGCGCTGATAAAGCGAGCGTATGCGAGCGTGGAGTCCAGGGGGCAAGGCTCCCTGGCAGGGGTCTGGGGGCAGCGCCACCAGCGTGGAGTGGGGCAGCGCCCCACGAGGGAGGCTTTAAGCCGACCGAGCAAGACCAGCCCGGAACCATAATAAGCTAAGGCGAAAACAGAAAAAGGTTATGATTACATTTTTCCTTGCCCGACTCATAAAAAAGCCTGCGTTTTCCAAATAAACAAAGCTCTCAATATTCCGGCGTTTTCGGGCAATTCACCATAGTCTGAAAACGCCATCACTAAAGGGGATTATACAATGACTGTAGAAGGTTTGAAGGCTCTCGAGAGCCTGAACGAATTCAGACTTACCGATTCTGAGGAACAGAAGGCAATGGAGGTATTCGGCTTCATGGCAAATGAAGCGGAGGAGCTTCGCAGCATTGACACAGAGAACGTTGACGTCATGGTGCACTGTATGCCCATGACCAACGTCTTCCGGGAAGACGTGCGCGAGCAGCCCTTCACAAGAGAAGCACTGCTTGAGGGCGCGCCCGAACACAGCGAAGACAGCTGGATCGTTCCCAGACTGGTGAAGTGAGGTGACGGAAGTGGATTATTTTGTAACTGAGATCGACGCCGCAGGAACTGTGGCGGTAGATGATACCATTCTTGTGAAGGGCTTTGAAACAAAGGCGGGTTCCCACATTCTCGACGGATTTGTCCCGCTGTTCAGCTCAGATGCGGTGGAGCGTCTGCAAAAGGCGGGATATGCCGTGAAGGGCAAGACGCATACCGGCGAATTCGGATTGGACCTTGCGGGCGAAACTTCCTATCACAGTGTCTGCCAGAAGGCTGACGGCAGCCTTTCCACCGCCGCCGCCGAAGCCGTTGCTTCCGGAACCGTAAAGGCTGGACTCTGTGTGGACGTCAACGGCGCACCCCGCCGCGGCGCGGCTCTTTCGGGCGTTGATTTCATCAAGCCCACCTACGGCACGGTATCCAGATATGGCATCATTCCCACCGCCTGTTCCGGCGAACAGGTGGGCGTCTGTGCCGGAAACGCCGAGGATGTCAAAGAGCTTCTCTCGGTGATTGCCGGACACGACGGCAAGGACGGCACCAGCCTTCCGGCGGAGAAGTACGAGTATTCCGCCGACAGGGATATTTCCGGAATGAAGATCGCCGTTGTCAAAGAGCTTTACGACGCGGCAGACGATGCCGTCAAGTCCCTTCTTGACGGCTACGCAAAGAAGATGGAGAGCGCAGGAGCGACGATAGAAACCATTTCCATCCCCGATGTAAAGGCTTTTGCAACCGCGTGGCAGATAATGCTGTCGGCGGAGACCTGCAATAACATTTCCAGATACGACGGCGTGAAATTCGGCTACAGAACGCCCACCTATAAGGATATAGACGAGCTGTATGTCAACTCCCGCACAGAGGGTATGGGTTTCACCGCCAAGATGAATGTGCTCTACGGCTCGGACGTGCTTTCCAAGAACCAATATCTGAGCTGTTATGACAAATCCCTCCGTTTGCGCAGAGTCGCTTCCGAGAAGATGAAGGAAGTCTTTGCTTCTTTCGATGCGGTGATCGCTCCCGCTATGAGCTGCCTGTCGCTTGCGGAATACGACCTTATGGAAACATTTGAAAGAACCAAGAAAGAACTGCTCTTTACCACCGTTCCCAACCTGATCGGTATTCCCGCGATGGTAACGGGCGGCATTCAGCTCTGGGGCGCGGCATTCGCAGAGAGCACCCTTCTGAGCATTGCCGGAGCGGTAGAAAGGATGGCTGACTGATGAAATATGAAGTCGTAATCGGACTGGAAACCCATGTGGAGCTTTCCACCAAGTCCAAAATATTCTGTTCATGCGGCGGTCATTCCGAAGCCGATCAGCCCAACGACTGCGT
>ONID01000117.1 GCA_900317765.1 uncultured Eubacteriales bacterium
TCAGCCCAACGACTGCGTGTGTCCCGCCTGCTGCGGCATGCCGGGCATGCTCCCCGTCACCAACAGGCACGCCGTCGAGCTGGCTGTACAGGCCGGCATTATGCTCAACTGCAAGATCAACCAGTACGCAACCTTTGACAAAAAAAGCTATTACTACCCCGACCTTCCCTGCGCCTATCAGATCACGCAGTGGTTCCACCCCATCTGCACCGAAGGCTATGTGGACGTTCCCACCAAACACGGCACAAGCCGCATCGGCATCAAGCAGATTCACATGGAGGAGGACGCGGGCAAGCTGGTGCATGACGACTGGGCGGATGTGACTTATGTTGACTTCAACCGCACCAGCGTTCCGCTGATCGAGATCGTCAGCAAGCCGGATTTTCGCAGCGCGGAGGAAGTGCTGAACTACCTCGACAAGCTGAAATCCATGTTCCGCTTCGGCGGTATCTCCGAATGTGAAGAAGGCGCCATGCGCTGCGACGTGAACATCTCCATCCGTCCCGAAGGCACCGAGGAACTCGGCGTGCGCAGCGAGATCAAGAACATGAGCTCGCTCCCGCCATCGAAAGGGCAATCAAATATGAAGTGGCACGTCACATCGACGCGCTGGAGAGACACACGGAAGTTCTTGTGCAGGAAACCCGCCGCTGGGACGACATGAAGAACAGAACCTTCGCCATGCGCAACAAGGAAACCGCCGCCGATTACAGATATTTCCCCGATCCCAACCTCATGCCGATCGTCGTGGACGACGAATGGCTGGCGGAAATCAGAAAGAACATGCACGCCACCATCGAGCAGAAAACAGCCGAGTACACCGAGATGGGTCTTTCGGAGCAGGATATTGCCTCGCTGGTGTCCGAGAGGAAGCTCTGCGACCTCTTTGACGCGGTGGTCGCTTCGGGACGCAAGCCCGCGGACACGGCGGCATGGATTCTCACCGACTGCGCGGGCATCCTCCGCAGGAACGGCAGGGTAATCGGCGAGCTGGACATCGCACCCGACGCGCTTTCCTACATCATCGGAACGGTGGACGAGGGCAAGATCAACCGCGGCGTGGGCAAAAAGGTGCTCAGCGCGGTGATCGAAAAGGGCGTCTCCCCCGAGCAGTTCATCAAGGAACAGGCGCTTGACGCCAAGGTGGACGAATCCGCGATTCTGGATATTGTCAAAAAGGTCATCGCCGAAAACGACAAGGCGGTCAGCGACTACCTCGGCGGCAAGACCAAGGCGCTTCAGTCGCTGTTTGGCAGCTGTATGAAGCTGCTCAGAGGCAAGGGCGATCCCGCGGTCATCAGAGAGCTGCTGGAAAAGGAAGTAGAAAAGCTGAGATAACGCCTGCTTTCATGGCATCCGGCACAGTAAGTAACTGTGCAGAAATAATTAATACATTTTAACCCGTCAGAAAGACGAAGGATACTATGCTTTTCGGCAACAAACGACGGATTAAATTCTGCACAGTAATAATCAGGGCTGTCACACATCAGGGAATGATTCCCTCGTGCGACAGCCCGTTTGTTATTTTCTGTAAAATAGAGATTGACAAAAGCCGGTCAGGGTCATATAATGGAAGCATAGAAATTTTTCAATTGATTTTCGGATGTGAAACAATGGAGCTTACCAACAAGCAAATGACGGTTATTTTCAAGGCGTTCTGCGACGAGAACCGCATACAGATTCTGAAGCTGCTGCAGGGCGGAGAACGATGTGCGTGTGAACTGCTTGAGGAACTCTCTCTGAGTCAGCCTACTCTCTCTCATCACATGAAAATCCTGTGTGACAGCGGCGTCGTTGACGGCAGGAAAGTCGGAAAGTGGATGTACTACACCATTTCCGCCGACGGAGCAGCATTGGCGAGGTCGTGTATTACCGAAATCACGGTTCACACGGAGCAAAATAAGCATCCGGACAGCAAATGCCGCTGTGATGAATAATACCTCTCCCCTCTCGCGTACACCGTAATAAAACTGAATAGCCATCGGACATCACAAAAACGGGGCTGTCTCACCGGGAATCTCAATTTCCCGCGTGCGACAGCCCCATCTTGTATTCAATCAATAATTTTTCAATGCTCCGGATTATTCCAAAGCTTTATCAATCCAACGCTGGTAGTCTCCGTCAAAAGTACCGTTGTACTGATACACCAGCACCAAAGGAAAGGTATCGTTGAATTCCACCTGTTCCACTAAATCATAGTAAGTGTTGACCCATTCATTGTACTTCCATCCGGTATCCTGAATGGAAAGATTGCTGTCTCTTTCCACATTGCTTTTGATATAGATAATTTTATCCGGTATCATATCCCGCACCCGGTAATAATCATACAGAAGCTGGGGAGAATTTCTGTCATAGAAATACTGCAATGAATCCCAGGTCTGAATTTCGCAAACCCTGCCTTGGTGGGTCATCAGATAGGCAAACGGAACATTGTCCCTGAATGAATAGGTTTCACCTTCACCGATCACACCGTTCAGATATTCCTCCATCTCAGGCAGATCCTTTGCCCTGTCGGGTGTAGTGTACAGTCCCTTATATACGCCTGATTGCACCCGGGCGGTCAGGTTATGAATATATCCATCCCTGAATATCCGCTTGAAGTTGGCATATCCCAGCGAACCGACCACCGCCACAGCCAGAACGACAGACATCATTCTGACAACAGCGGAGCGGTTCTTAATCATGATATACAGAACCGGAACAATCACCGTATAAACGTTTACAAAACGGTAGATAGTGGCATCAACCGAAACCAACAAAATCGCCGCGATTGCGTAAGTGGCCTGGTAGCTTCCTAAATACCAAACTATTTTATCCTTTTTATACAGTCCGGCACAGATAAACAAAACCATATAGCAGAAGGTCGCAAATGCCCTGATCTCACCGCCGTTGGAGGAAGAGAGATTCATATGATAGGTTTTGATAATATACAGCGAATGCACAAAGAACGCACTGATGATGGCCAACTGCACATACTGTCTTTTGGAAACGGCAGTGCGGCTGTTCCTTCCCTGATCCCACAACACGCCGTAGATGAGAAGGAAAATGACGACAAAAACGGTAATCCATTGGACAGAGGCATCGCTGAATGAGTCTAAAACCGTCCTCCAGCTTTTGTCTGATTCCAATGGATGCAATGACATGGGATTGATAAACAGTCTGTAAAATCCATAACAGAAAGCCTTGAAGCCTGTACGGATACAGACAGGAACCACAACGATCAGAACCTCTGCCAAAACCGAACCGCCAAAGTACAAGAAATACTGAATCCTGGTCTTCTGATCCTTTACCCTGACAGCAATCAGCGCCGCAAAAATAATCAGTGCGACCGACCAGCCGGGATTGGCAAAACACGCAATGCCTGTAAAGAAACCGGTCAGAAGCAGCCTTTCCCTTTTTCTCGGGGCATCCTGTTCAATCACATCGTAAAGCAGACAGCCCGCCATAAAAAAGGTGAGTTCAGGGATCGTATTATAACTGAAATTAAGAATAGGCCCGTTCAGCGGTATCATCAACGCTGAAATAAGCAACGCATGCGAATTTTTTAGCCTTCTCTTCAGAACGCTGTAAACGACGGCCCAGACAAACACCTTGTAGGTGACAAAACAAAGCCGTGTAAACAAAAACACACCTGATAGACCCGGAACAAACAAACCGTATAGCGCGATGAGGGGAACCAACAAAAACGAAAAGCCTACTACTTTTAATGAAAAGCCATACGAAAACGGAATGTTGCCGTTGAGCATTTCCTTAGCTTCAGCGACATAAAACGCCTCGTCGGATAACTCTGTTCCAAAAAAAGCGCGGTAATACATCAATAGTATGGTCAAGACCACTCCGCCGATGACAGCCGTGGAATAAATCCGATTTCTGTTGACCCAAAGGGTATCCTTCAGCTTCATCATACCGGCTCTGGCGTTTGCGATCATTTAAAAAATTCCCCAATCTTTTCGCAAATATACTCGATCTGATCACTTTGCAGTCCATAGTAAAGCGGCAGCCTTATCAGTCTCTCGCTCTCTTTGGTGGTATATTTATCCTCTCCGACAAACCTGCCGTATCTGATGCCCGCAGGAGCCGAATGAAGCGGAATATAATGGAATACCGCGCCGATACCGTTTGATTTCAGATAGCTGATGAGGTTTGTCCGCTCTGTAAGGCCGTTTACCTTAAAGTAAAACATATGCGCATTATGGACACAACCCTCCGGAATGACAGGCAATTCGATGAGCCCTTTGTCATACAACGGTTTCAGGAGCTGATAATACTGCTCCCAGCTATGCATTCTGTCGTCGTAAACATCCTGTGATTTCTGGAGCTGAGCGTAGAGATACGCCGCGTTGAGTTCACTCGGCAGATAGGATGAACCCAAGGAAACCCATGTATATTTGTCGATTTCGCCCCTGAAGAACTTACTGCGGTTGGTACCCTTTTCACGTATGATCTCCGCACGTTCAATGTCATCTGCATTGTTAAGAAGAATTGCTCCGCCTTCACCCATGGAAAGGTTCTTGGTCTCGTGGAAGCTGTAGCAGCCGTAATCCCCTAATGTGCCAAGCGCTCTGCCCTTGTATGTGCTCATAATACCCTGAGCGGCGTCTTCGACCACCTTCAGACCATACTTGCGGGCAATGGCATTGATGGTATCCATTTCGCACGAAACGCCTGCATAATGCACAGGAACAATGGCCTTTGTCTTTTCGTTGATGGCGGACTCGATCAGATTTTCGTCAATATTCATCGTGTCAGGTCTGATGTCAACGAATACAGCCTTTGCGCCGTGCAGAATAAATGCGTCGGCTGTCGAGACGAACGTAAATGACGGCATAATGACCTCGTCGCCCTCCTTTAAATCGAGAAGAAGGGCAGCCATTTCAAGAGCATGTGTACACGATGTGGCGAGAAGCACCTTTTTTGCACCGGTGTGGTCTTCGATCCACTTGTTGCACAATTTTGTGTACTTGCCGTCACCGCTGATTTTAGAAGATTTGATAGCGTCGCTGATGTACTCTTCTTCGCCGCCTACAACAGGCGGCAGATTAAACTGTATCATATAAATACTTTCCCCTTAACAAAACATGTTGTATTTATCAAGATATACATATTTCTCAGTCAATTTTACACCAATAAGTCAAAGATGTCAATGACAGCAACCTGTTTTATTTTATTCATTTGTCAGAATTTACATATTATTCATATAAAACAACACCAAAACAACAGAATCATCATATAACGAAACATGTTCTTTTCTTGAACCTTTGCCAATCAAATATTGACAATTAGCCAATTCAATGATACAATAATTATTAATAATTCATCTCAGAATTATTAATAATCGCCAATGATGTTTTTTTTCAAGGAAATCATATTGCTAAGAAAGGAAGTTTCTCATCGTGAAAATGTCCAAAAAATCCAAGATTCTGTCAGGCGTTGCCGCATGTGTTCTGCTTGCTGCGGCAATCGGCTGCGCCGTATTCTTTTTGACGAAAGGGAAATCAAAGCCCTCCGCCGCTTCCGACGGGGTGGAGGTGACCCGCAGCTATTTCCTTTCACACGCCGTGTACAACGGCGACTTCAGAAGCGAGCTGACGGAAGATGAGCTTTTCTTTTACGACCTATTTTACAAGCACTATTTTGAAGAGCGAAGCCTGGACACCATTGAAGTGGACGTAAGTCATATGCACCGGCATTTGTCTGAATTTGATATTGTTTCCACTGCTCTCTCAACTGCTGAATACGCTTTTACAAATGACCATCCTGAGGCTTTCTGGGTAGGTTCCTTATCATACGTATGGGATGATACCGAGGAATATATTTCGAAAATATATCTGACTGCGTCTGAAAGCTTTGAGGGAGCGCTTGCCTCCGTTGATCAGTTTCAGAGCGGCCTTGCGTCAGCTGTCAGCGAAATAAGAGCCGCACGCAAATCCGATTCGCGTTACGATACGGTCAAGGCGATACACGATTATATCTGTGATCACGTCTCTTATTTTTACAGCGACGACTACGCCGGAGAGGCACAGACTGCCGCTCCTCTGTTCGGTATAGGCTCTACTGACCATCGCATTGTCTGCGAGGGCTATGCAATGGCATTCAAGCTGCTCTGCGATCAGTTTGAGATCCCCGCCACTGTCATCGGAAGCCGTTCCCACGCTTTCAACTACGTACAGATGGAGGACGGACGCTATTATTTTATGGACTGCACTTGGGATGATAACGAGTCAGGGCCTATCAGGTACGATTATTTTCTGAGGGGCTACAAGTCTATTCTCTGGGATGATTGGCACATCAACGATGATTTCGATCACATAGAGTACTGGTACTATGTGCACGCAGGAACGAACTGCGAGCCGATAGTTTATCCGGAGGTTTCAGACGATTCGTATGCCATTCTGGATTTTCTCGGAGAAAACGCCGACCCCGAGCGTCCTGTAAGCGGAACCGTCACATTCCAGTGGAAGTATAAAGGAAACGATTATAAAGGGAAGACGGCGGATGTTTCTATCGACGACAAACACATCGGCCAATTCGAATTCGATGACAACGGCATGCTGGAGGTGACATGCGATACCACAAAGCTGTACAACGGCACTCGATTCTTAAAGGTCACCGTGGACGAAAATACATTTTCATGGTCTCTCAAGATTCAGAACACCGAATTTGAATTCCTCAACTGGGATGAGGAAGTTCCGGCGATTACCGAGCCGTATAAAGTGACGGTAAAGGGTTACGCAAGCGAAAAAATTAACCAGTGCAGTCTGGAAGTCATTTTGGATTCCAATAAGCCCTACACGACAGTGGGATTCAACGAGGACGGAATAACATCCTTTGTCATCGACCCCAAAAGATGCGGAGACGGATTCCATCGGTTCAGTTTCGTGATGCACAAGCCGGGAATCCTCCCCTATTATAATTTTTCTCAGCCATACAGTGAAAGGTATGTTCGTGTATCTGTTTCTCCTGCGGACAGCGGAGAACTGAGATTCTGCGGGCCAACCGCCAACAGAAACCATCCCGTCGGTGAATGGATTGATTATTTGCTCAAATATGACGGCAAGGTGACAGACAATTATCAATTCGACGTATTTATCGACGATGTTCCCGTCAAGCCGTTCAAACACGACGCGAAAAAGGTGACGGATTTCTTTGATAAGGATGGATTCTGCAGGTTTTATATTGATACGAACGGGCAGTCCAACGGCGATCACATACTCAAGGCTGTCCTGACCAAAGAAGACGGAAGCCAGGTAACGGCGACCAACTTTATCGAAACGACAGACGGTTATTTCAAATATACCTTATGGCGTGAGGATAAAGTTTCCAATAATTTTTCATTATGCACTGAGAAAGTTCCTGTCATAGAGGGCTTCCTCAAAATGCAGATAGAGAATACATCCGAATGGCCCGGCAGTCGGTGCAGCATAACATATTATGAAGATAACGACTGGGTTGACTCGACGTGGACGGAATGCCTGTATGACGAAGATGTATTTTTCCGCGAGATGTCCACCCCGGGAATCAGCTACGGCGGTCAATTCCTGAAAGTGGTGTTTAAAACGCCAAGCGGCGTCACTGTGGAAAAATGCCTTCCTTACATTCATAAACCCAGTTGGAGGTTCTATGATGAATTCGATTTCTTCAAATACACAACTGATCAAGTGAGCAAGGTGGGCAAAACCGCGGCGTTCACACTGCTGTATACCACGCTGTATAGCGATGAATGTCAGAAACTGACCGTCACGCTGGACGACAAGCCGATTGATCTGCCATTGCCCGACAAGACAAAACCCATCTTCGACAAGTTTGGAAGATTTTACTTTACGCTTGATCTGGACGGGCTGTCCAAGGGCCGCCACATCCTGACCGCCCAGATCACCAAAAAAGACGGCGCCGTTATGACCGCCAAAAAGAGCATCGAGCTGGTGGATGACAAATACGCGTTTACTTTTGACAACTGGAAGGAAGACCCGACGATCAGCGGAATATCGGAAGTCAGACTGAAAAACACGACCGAGATACCCGGTAAATTATGCACCGTTCGCCAGTATATCGACGGTCAGGACGTCGGCGTGGCAACATTCGGCTCAGACAACATTGCCACACTGCACCTGAACACCGAAGGGCTTGCAAAAGGAGAGCATCTGTACAAGGTGGTATTCACAGGTAAAGACGGCCTGATAGTTGAGAGATACAAGCCCATCGACAAAAAAGCGTCACCTTTTCTAAAAAAGGCGGCGCTTTTTTGTTGTGTTTGTTTGATAAAGTGTGAATAATAAATTTCCTCTACTGTTTGTTTTGCTTCGCGGCGTTGAGTGTCGCAACCAAGATTCGTTTGATTTCCAGACAGTCGCTGATAAGCGAATTGCCTTCCGTTTCGGTTATGTATTCGGACATAATCAGCAATCGCAGCCAATATTCTGTTTCGGCGGTTTCTTTTAACGCAATCTGCATTTTGGCAATAAAATCAGCTTTGCTGTTTCCGTATGCGGCTTCATTGGCATTGGCACCGATTGAAGTGCCGCTACGGATGATTTGTTTGGAGATGATAGTTTCATGCTTTTGTTTAATCAGATATTGGTTCAGCTTTATGATCCTTGCCGCGAATTTTAGTAACTGTGCAGAAATAATTAATACTCAAACTTCCCACATCAAAACCCAGCCTAAAGCGCGTAATATAGGGCAAGAGCGTCAATCCAATATCATGCAGCCTGAGCAATAAGCAAGGAAGTACGAAAATAGACAGGTAAACGCGATACAAAATTGGCGAGCATTGAATTGATCTGTTCATCGGTCAAATGCAGAAAATCCTTAACGCAGTCAATGAAAGCCTGAACAATGATAGCCATTGACTGATTGAAG
>ONID01000078.1 GCA_900317765.1 uncultured Eubacteriales bacterium
CCGGCACGCCGATCGCCTTCAGCGACGGAGAAACGGCAAGGCAGATGGTCTTGTCGGTGCGGCTCTCATCGGCGACAACCAGATTCACGTCCAGCGGGTCAAGTCCTCTCTCGGCAGCCTCCACCGACGCGTAGAAGGATTTGAGGTCTATGGCTATGTATTCCTTTTGGCTCCAATCGCTGCAACACTCCGATTCTCCGTCCATCTGTTGTTCACCGTCCCTCTATGCAGTATCATTTTTGAGATTTACGATTTTATTATATCACATAAATGCGACAATTGCAAGAGGGTAAGGTGATTTTTTTAAAAAAAATTCTCAGATTTGATATTCAATGTCAATTTGAAGTTCCGCACATGAAGAGCGGGCAAAAAGTACAGAAGCCGTCAGACCGGAAATTGTCCTGTCTGACGGCTTTGAAGCGGTGGGCGCAAGCCCTATCAGAATTATTGAATCCCCAACACATCCGCCGGATCGAGATATTTGTTCTCTCTCATCACCTCGATGTGAAGGTGCGTGCCGTCGGCGGCTTCACAGGGAATCTCCCCTACCGTGCCGATCGTTGCACCGGCAGCAATGTTTTCTCCCTGACGCACAGCCGTATCCTTGTTCAGACCGCGGTAATAGACCAGAAGCCCGTCGTTCTGATTGACCACGACGGTTGTTCCGTAAAGTGAATCATGCATCACATCCGACACCTTTCCCTCGGCGACCGACTTGACGACTTCGCCCTTGTCGGCGGCGATGTCAAGCCCGTTGTGAACCCGCCAGTCCTTCATGGTGCGGGAATAGGCAAGTTCCCTGATGCTGCACGGCTTGATGATCGCGCCCCCTGACGGGCGCACGTAGCTGCGGTTATTGCCCATGACCTGAATAGCAATGGTCTCTTCGCTGTCTTCATGGTCGTCGTATTCGTCCTCGGCGGTCTTTCTGACCGTCGTCCTTGTGGTCTTCTGCCTCGAAGCGTTGGTCTGTGCGGTGGTGGATGAAGCCCCCGGTTCATTCTCCGACTGCTGCGCCGATGAGGTGGCGACCGTCTGCTTGGAAGGAAGGCTCACGGTCTCGTTCCCGTCGTCGATGAACCTGTCCTTGCCGATTCGCAGGATCAGCGCACTGAGTGCGATGGCTGCCGCAGCCACAAAAAGTGCGAACGACGCATAGCTGCTCAGCGATCTTTTTTTGACCCGCAAGGGTGAACCCAATTTGATTCTGCTCATAATATCTGCGTCCTTTCTTTCAGTGATATCACAAATATAAAATATATTGAAAAACATCCGCAATGCTATTATTGACCGACTTCGGCTGAATATTCATATATTGCCGGGCAAGCTCTCAAATTTCATTAACAGTTATTTCATTTTAAATTATTGAAAAGCCCGAAATTATCTGATACAATTAAAATGTAATTTTATGTGATACGAAAGGGATGAGGGCTTTTGGTATACGATGAAAGGATAACCGATCTGTGTGAACGCATTGCCGAGCTGGTAAAGCCTGTGCGCATAATCATATTCAACGAAAAACGCACCCCTGCCGGCGAGCTGGTTTCCTTCAAGCTGTGCATTATCACGAAGGAATCCGAGTGTACCAGGATCGAGCAGAAAATTTACCTTACGCTGGAATGCGAAGTGCCGTTTGACGTGCGGGTTTATAATTACGACCAGTGGAATGCCGCCATCGAGGATCCCGGAACCTTCGCGTACCGCGGCATACTGAACGGCGGTGTTGTACTGTATGAGTCGGAATAGACACGGCAAGCGGGACAGCCGCCATTACTTTGAATGGATGGAGTACGCAAGCGAAGACCTCGACGCGGCGCAGCAGCTCTTGCAGGGAGGCACCTGCCTGAATTTAGCCGGTTTCCACTGCCAGCAGACCATTGAGAAATCGCTCAAGGCATACCTGCTCTTTATGAGCGGACAGACCTTTGACGGGCACAATCTGTCATGGCTCGTCCGTCAGGCATGCAAATACGATTCCCGGTTCAACCGCTTCATAGGAGAGACCGCGCTGCTCAACCGATACTACATCGAGTGCCGCTATCCCTCCGACAACTGGGATACGCCCGACAGCCAGATGATTGAACGCAATCTGAACGTTACCCGCGATTTATACGTATATGTATGCAAGCTGATCTACAACGACGATTACGACAGCGACGAATACAGCGACAAGTGATTTTTCCGCATAATACAAGGACAGGAGATGACCGCCGATGGACAACACGGAACGCACAGAGCTTTCGCGCAATATAAAAAACATCAAAAACTCCATGCCTCGCAATTACGTTGAACGCGGTGTCAGCCGCTACGATATGCGCCGCAAACCCGATCATGACGACAGCATAGAGTATCAGCCAAAATCAATGAGCGAATTCCGCAGCGAACGTCTGCGCAAGGAGGAAGAGGAAAGACAGGCCGCTATCGATGCGGCTCCCAGACCGGACGGTCGGTTCCACCCCAAGGGAGCCACCTACGGCAGCGACGGCAAGGAACATTCCGCAGCATCCAAGCGCTTCCAGCGCAGGTCGTCCCGTCCTGCCCGGCAGCTCGAACCCGACGAGGAGCCGCCGCTGCTCGACACCTTCCGCGAAGCGGCGCAGCGCAGAAGGGAAAGCAAAAGGGATTTTGAAGAGCGATACAGACACAGCAAAAACGGCGCTTCGAGAGTGGAGCATATCAAAGAAAGGGAAAGAAACGGCACCATTATCCGCGATGTGGAGTATTATGTGCCAAAGCTTTCGGGAGAAGAAAACGCCGAAATCAACAACGCAAAGCGCGGAAAAAAGAAGGCGCGCAACCGCAAACCCATGAAGATGTGGCAGAAGGCATCCATAACGGGCATCTGTCTTTTTGTGGCATTTCTGATGTCACTGGGAGCGGGAGCCAGCGCGCTTCTCAACCGAATGAATTTTGTCGAAAAGGAGAGCGCCAACCAGCGGGGAAGCGGCTCCTCCTACAACGCGAAGGCGGACGCGGAGGCGGCTGCCGAGATGGACGGCGTGGACGACACCGAAATAGAGCTTCCCGATGCGCCGATTCTGTTTGACTCCGACATCGAGAACATTCTGCTGATAGGCAGCGACCGCCGTTCCATGAACGAAGAAGGTCGAAGCGACGCTATGATGATGCTCACCATCGACCGCAAGCATAAAAAGCTCAAAATGACCTCCTTCCTGCGTGACCTCTATGTCAAGATACCCGGCAAATACGG
This sequence comes from uncultured Eubacteriales bacterium, assembly GCA_900317765.1. Taxonomy (GTDB): domain Bacteria; phylum Bacillota; class Clostridia; order Oscillospirales; family Acutalibacteraceae; genus RUG762. The sequence continues at coordinate 3,212 of ONID01000078.1, forward strand.
TTCCAAGCTTAATTCCGCCTATTCCGTCGGCGGCGTTGACCTGCTGAAACAGACAATACAGGCAAATTTAGGCATCAACGTTGACAAGTACATCATCGTCGACTTCAAGGCGTTCAAGACGGTTGTCAACAAGATCGGCAAACTCAACGGCAAGGGCGGCATCAAGATCACCGTTACCGGTGCCGAAGCCCGCTACATGTGCAGCCATGAGAAATACGGACTCTTTCCCCGGTTCAGCAAGGGCAAGGGCACCTATTACATGAACGGCGCGGAGGCTCTGAACTACGCCCGTATCAGAAAGATCGACTCCGACTTCGGACGTACCAAGCGCCAGCGCAAGGTTCTGAAGGAGATCATGACCGAGCTGAAAGACGTCGGCAAGGTGGACCTTCTCAGTATCGCTTACGCCTGTCTGGAATACGTCACCACCGACTTCAGCAAGGGCGAACTGGTCGGACTGGTCACGGAAGCGGCTGAGATTGCCAATTACGAAACCAAACAGATTTCCATCCCCATCAAGGGCAGCTATTCCGTGCAGAAGATGACCAACGGCAACGAGGCGCTCGCAGCCAATCTCAGCGTGAATTCCGACAAGCTGATCAAGTTCATTTACGACGACGACATGACCTACGAGGGCAATGAAAAGGAAATTCACGGCATTTACCTGCCGAACCTCAAGGGTATAGCCAATTCCAAGCTGACCACCCGCAAGGAAACCACAACCACGACGGCGGGTGAAGGCGGCACGACAGCCAAGGACTCCAAGAGCACCACTGCCAAGGGTACCACCAAGAGCACCACTGCCAAGGGTACCACCAAGAGCACCACTGCCAAGGGTACCACCAAGAGCACCACTGCCAAGGATACCACCAAGAGCACCACTGCCAAGGGTACCACAAAATCAACCTCAAAAGCAGGCTGACAATACAATACCGATCCTTCAGCCGTACATCGAAAAAAACGATGTACGGCTGAATTTTTCAATACCTGTTTTTTGGGGGTTGACATACAGGCTGACAGGCAATAAAATATTTATAAATCAGAATATTTGCCAAACACAATGAATTAAAAACAAAACATCAAGAGGTGTATTATTATTAAGGACGTCACATTAAAGATAAGCGAAGAAAAAACGATCGTCATCACATCGCTTAAAATACAGAGGACGCTTTACATCATCATCGCTCTGGCTGCCGTGGCGGTGATGTGCAGAAAAACCGTTTCTCCCGGCAGAACCATGATCAAGGAACTCGACCGGAAGCTGCAGGCAATTACTTTTGACGCCGACAAAATCGCGGTGTATGTAGGCGACGAGATCGAGGCCCAGCCCAACGCCGTTCCGAAAAACGCGGACGTAACCTACACTTGGGAAATCGCCGACGACGGTATCCTCGGCGTGCAAAATGGAAAAATCATAGCCAAAGAAAGCGGTCGAACCCTGCTCTGCATCACCTCGGGCGACATATCCGCGCAGGTAAGAGTGATAACCAAATACAAGCCCCTTCCGCCGGAAAGCACTCTTCCTCCACTCTATTACGACAAGCTCATGATAGCCAATTACAAGAACACCCTCAGCCCCGAATACGTCCCTGAACATCTGATCAAAATACCCGACAATTACACCGCCGACGGATATTACGGGCTGTATGTCAGCAAGGAGACATTCGACGCCTACAAGGAGATGTACATGGCCATGTACAAGGAGATAAAGGGGCGAATGCATATTATCAGCGCCTACCGCAGCTATGCGCGGCAGAGCGAGCTCTACAACAAGGCGGTGCAGAATCTGATGGCGCAGGGCAAGACCTCGACAGACGCAAGAGCGCTTGCTCTCAATACCACACAGACGCCGGGAAATTCCGAGCATCAGCTGGGCAACACCATCGACGTGAGCAACGACAACACGACCGATCACAACTACCTCAAAACGCCCGAAGGCAAATGGCTTTCCGAGAACTGCTACAAATACGGGTTCATCATCCGCTATCCGGCGGATAAGGCGGACATCACCCGCATAGAATACGAACCGTGGCACATCAGATACGTCGGCGTCAATCACGCGGCTTATATGTATGTCAACGATCTCTGCCTTGAACAGTACGTCGATCTTCAGGAGCAGGGGGAAGAGGCAGCCAACGACTACGCGCTTCAAAATCCAGCGACACCCGACTGAGGAGAATATCCGCTATGAATAACAGTGCACAACGCAAGAAACTCAGCCGCGATTTTTATCTCTGCGACGGACTTGTCGCCGCCGAAAAGCTGCTCGGCAAGATTCTCGTGCATAATTCTCCCGACGGACTCACCGCCGGAAGAATCGTCGAACTGGAAGCCTACATGGGCGAAAGCGACAGGGGATGCCACGCCTACGGCGGCAGACGCACCGAGCGCACGGAAATCATGTACGCCGAGGGCGGACACGCCTATGTCTATCTGATTTACGGAATGTACAACTGCATGAACGTCATCGTGGGCGGTGAGGATATTCCCCACTGTATTTTTCTCAGAGCGCTGGAGCCGGTGGAAGGCATTGCGCTTATGAAAAAGCGGAGAGGCACAGACAAACTCCAAAACCTCTGCAGCGGTCCCGGCAAGCTGTGCATTGCCATGGGCATTGACAAATCCCTCTACGGCGCCGATCTCTGCGGTAACAGGCTGTGGATAGAGGACGACGAATGCAAGCCGGAGATCATCCGCGGTCGGCGCATCAACATTGACTACGCCGGCGAGGACGCGGACCGCGACTGGCGTTTTGCGGTCAAGGGAAGCCAATTCCTGTCGGCAAAAATATAAGCAGCCATCACAGCCCCAAGCTGTCCGATAAAAAAATCGGGCGGCTTTTTTCTTTTGCTCTTTTTTTGTGATGATTATTTTAAATATTGGGGTTGCATTATATTGAAAAGCATGATATTATATAAAAAGAATATTCTATATCTAATAATTTATAGTAATTTTTAATATACAGAGAAGGGAGCGTGATGTGGAACAATGAGGGAAGTTGTGCAATTAAACTACGGCTGGGAATATGTCGATTCTTTTACGTCTGCCTTTGCTTCGGGCGGCGGTGAAAACATAACGTCGGTCAATCTGCCTCATTCCTGCGCACAGACGCCTTTCGATTATTTTGATGAAGGCCTCTATCAGAAGGTATGCGGCTACCGCAAGTCCATCGACATTCCGCCATCCGCAGAAGGTAAAAGAATAATTCTGATCATCGGAGCCGCCGGACATTCCGCACAGGTCTATGTCAACGGCAAGCCCTGCGGCGAGCGTCACAACTGCGGCTACACACAGTTTGAAGTCGAGCTGACCGACGCGGTGTCGCCGGGTGAAAACGCGCTTGTTTCCATTGAAGTGGACAGCCGCGAAACACAGAACATTCCGCCCTTCGGGCATGTGATCGACTATATGACCTACGGCGGTCTTTACCGGGAGGTTCGGCTGGAAATCCGAGACGCGTGCCACATTGCCGATATTTTCGCAATGCCCGAAAAATCCGGAAAACTCACCGTTCAGTGTCAGGCGGAGGGCAATCCCGATTCAGTCAGGCATACCCTTTTCCTTGACGGGAAGGAAGTATGCGGCACTTCCTCCGATTCCGTTGAAACAAATACATTGAATGTCCCGAACGTGAAAGTGTGGGATATTGACAGTCCGGTATTGTACACACTCGTCAGTGAAACGGTCAAAAACGGCGAAATCACCGACCGTGTGGAAACCCGTATCGGCTTCCGCGAGGCGGTGTTCAAAAAAGACGGCTTTTACCTCAACGGCAGGAAGCTGAAGCTGGTCGGACTCAACCGACACCAGAGCTACCCGTATGTCGGCTACGCCATGCCGGCTTCCATGCAGCGGTACGACGCGGACATCCTCAAAAACGAACTGGGTCTGAACGCCGTGCGGACTTCGCATTATCCGCAGTCGCAGCACTTCATTGACCGCTGCGACGAGCTGGGGCTTCTGGTATTCACGGAAATCCCCGGCTGGCAGCACATCGGCGACGAGGCATGGAAGAAACAGGCAGTAACCAATACTGCCGAAATGGTGAGGCAGTACCGCAATCATCCTTCGATTATTCTTTGGGGCGTGAGAATCAACGAGTCGGCGGATGACGACGAATTCTACCGACGCACCAACGAAACCGCTCATACGCTTGACCCGACGCGACCGACAGGCGGCGTTCGCTGCCACAAAAAGAGCAGTCTGCTCGAGGACGTCTACACCTACAACGACTTTGTCCACGACGGCACGAACGACGGGTGCGAACCGAAAAAGGCCGTCACTTCACGCATGAAGAACGCCTATCTTATCTCGGAATACAACGGGCATATGTACCCCACCAAGACCTTTGACGACGAGGAACACCGCCTGGAACACGCCCTGCGGCATGTCCGCGTGCTGGACAGCGTATGGAGCCACAAGGACATTGCAGGCTCCTTCGGCTGGTGCTTCTTCGACTACAATACTCACAAGGACTTCGGCAGCGGCGACAGAATATGCTATCACGGCGTGTGCGATATGTTCCGCAATCCGAAACTCGCCGCCTCGGTCTATTCCGTCATGCAGGACGAAACTCCCGTGCTGGAAGTCAGTTCTTCCATGGACATCGGCGAACACCCCGCGAGCAACCGCGGCAGGGTCTATATTATCACCAACGCGGACAGCGTGAAATTCTATATAAACGATGTATTCATCAAAGAATATTCTCACAAGGACAGCGAATTCAAGAACATTCCCCGTCCGCCGATCGAAATAACCGACTACATCGGCGACAGGATAGAAAAAGGCGAGAAATTTTCCAAAAAACAGGCTGCCTGCACAAAGGACATACTCAATGAATCTACCCGACTCGGCATGAATTCGCTCTCCGCCAAAGCCAAGGCAAAAGCCGCGTGGCTCATGCTGCGTTACGGAATGAGCTTTGACGACGCTTACGCCCTTTACGGCAAATACATCGGCAACTGGGGGGACAAGGCGGTCGTTTACCGCTTCGACGCGATCAAAGACGGCCAAGTGGTCAAGTCGGTCAGCAAAACGCCCTTCACTTCTCTGTCGCTCAAAGCAATTCCAAGCACCACGGAGCTTTGCGAGGGGGAAACCTACGACGTGGCGGCCATTCGCATGGAAATGACCGACCAGAACGGCAACCGCCTTCCCTTCTTGAATGAAGCTGTAGAGATAACGCTGGAAGGCGCAGCGGAAATCATCGGACCCAAGACCGCCATGCTTCGCGGAGGCTGCGGCGGCACATATATCAAAACAATCGGCAAAAGCGGCAAGGCAATATTGAAGCTCACATGCTGCTGCTGTGAGGCAACCATTGTCTTCAACGTGATCAGCCGGAAGGAGGAATTATTTAACCATGACTGACAAATCGAGCGTGATCTTCGGCAATGAGATCAGCAAAAAGGCGGTCAAAAAGGCTGCCAAGTCCAAAAAGAAATTTGCCCGCAAGTACGGTGACGACAGCGCAGCGGATTACAAGGTGAAGCTGGTTCCGAACGGAATACTGAATGAGCCGCTCGGGGTGTACGACATCCGTGTGGACGAAGGCGAGGGCGACATTCCCTTTGACACGGAAAAGGGAATCATTGTGGGCAATATCCGCATGGGTTTCGGACATTACCGCATTTCCATTGCGATGGCTTCGGCAGCGCACGCGCTGGGCTACACGCCTTATTGGATGGATCTGAATTCCTACCCCTCCACCACCTGTACCAAGGTCATCAGCGCGCAGAACGACCTTTACTCTATGGGTTCCCGCCTTTCGCAAAAGAGCAAGCTCTTCAATAAAAAATACTGGGAACCGCTCAATTATGAAGGCTTCCGTCAGCTCACCTACAATTCCGGCGACCAGAAAAACGCCGAATTGATGGCGCCGGTGTACAAGAACATCCCCAAGGACATTCCGGTAATCGGTACGCACGTATGGCCGGCGCAGGCAGCCATTCACGCGGGAATGGAGCATGTCGTCAACGCCATTCCCGACAACTGGCCGATGGCGCTTCACTTCGCCGAGGGCAGCGTGCACACCATTCAGACGCATCAGTCCTACATGGGCTACCGCATTCTCAACGGCATGCAGAAGGACGACGTGTTAAAGCCTATGCCGGCGGACAGCCTTGTCTACACGGGGCATTATATCGACCACGAGCTTGTCGCTAACCTCGAAGCCGACTGCGACGCGAGAATGAAGAGAAAAGCCGACGGCAAACCCATGCGCTTCCTGCTCACTATCGGCGGCGCAGGCGCGCAGAGGGAGCTCTTTGAAGCGATCATCAAGCACCTTCTGCCTTTGATTAAAGAGAAGAAAGCCGCGCTGTATGTCAACGTCGGCGATTACAAGAAGGTCTGGGAAACGCTGTGCAAGCGGATCAAGGGATTGAAGGACGTCAGCACGAAGCATTTCAACGACTGGGCGGACACCAACGCCTTTGCCGCTTCCGCTATCGACGGAGAAGTGGAAGGAATACACGCCTTCTGGCACGAGAATATTTTCCAGGCGGTGTACTGCACCAACCTTCTCATGCGTTCGGCGGATGTGCTTGTCACCAAGCCGAGCGAGCTTGCGTTT
>ONID01000099.1 GCA_900317765.1 uncultured Eubacteriales bacterium
CAGAGCCCCACGAGGGAGCCTAGCTTAACTTGTTAAGCGGTGCGACCGAGCAAGACCAGTGTCGACACGCAAAAGGTTTGGGCGAATACAGAAATAGTCAAATACAACGATTTTCTTGTCCCGAACGGAGAAAAACTTCGTTTTTAACAATGCATGACCCCGCCAATTTCCGGTATTTTCCAAGTTTTACAATCATCTAAATTATCTATGCAAAGGAGGATTGCCGTATAATGATTGAAAATATCAAAAAGAGCTTTTTCAGGGTTTATCAGTTTGTGACTAAAAAGTTTAACGAGGATTACCGTGAGCTTGACAATAAGCAATATTTTAAAGAAATTATTTGCGTGCTGTATCTTCCCTTTTCCATTTTGTATATGGAAATACTTGCAAAGCTGAGTTTATTCGGAACTGTTTTTGACAAAATGTTCGGCTATTTGCTGTTTTTTTCTATGTCAATGGGTTTCCTGCTGAGTGGTGTGGCGATGGTGATCAGCGGCAAGGGACGGAGAAAGTTTTACTATATAGTTCTTTCCGTGCTTACAGTCTGGTTCTCGTTTCATGTGAGCTATTACGGCAACTTTCACACGTTTTTCTCATGGCAGAATATCGGACAGGCGAAGGACGTGACCCAATTCTGGAGAGAGGCCATTGTTGCCGCCTTGAATATGTGGAATGTGATTCTTGGATTTTTCGTTCCTTTGATCATCATGGGTGCCATAGGCATTCTGATTATTCCCGATAAAAGTAAGAGAAGCCTCTCGTGGTTTCTGATCTCTGTTGCATCATTTGGTCTGTTGTTTTTTCCGGCAAGGATTATTATGGTTGTCACCAACAACCATAAGGATGACTTTACCCCGTATTACTACTACACGTATCTGCAAAACGATCTTGATATGAGTTTCAAATATTACGGAATCATCACCGTCACTCGTCTGGATTTAAATCAGTTGATCTTTGGTGCGCCGGTTGAAGAGATAGCCCTTGACGATGAGGATTATTTACAAAAGACCGATGTCAACCAGAAGCCCGACAACGTGGTTTCTGATTCCGACAAGAAAACCGAATACGGTTATAATGTGATGGACATTGATTTTGAGAAGGCGGCAAATGCAACCCGTTCGGAAGTGCTCAAAACGATGGACAAATATTTTAGCAATGTTCCACCCACACAACAGAACGAGTACACAGGAATCTTCAAGGGCAAAAATCTGATTTTCATCACGATCGAGGGCTTTTCCGACAAGATGATCGATCCGGAATTTACCCCGATATTATATAAGATGTCAACCCAAGGGTTTGTATTCAAAAACTTCTACAATACCGTCTGGGGCGGAAGTACAGCCAGCGGTGAGTATGCAGCCCTGACAGGAAACTTCTATCTGAATTCGAGCTGTCTCCAAAAAAGCGGAAGCACCTATCAGCCCTTTACATTGGGCAATCAGCTTTCATCCATCGGTTACAAGACGCTGGGGTATCACAATAATTCCTATACCTATTATTCACGTCACCTTTCCCATCCGAATTTCGGATATCAATGGACGGGAATAGGCAACGGTCTGCAGCTGAAAAGCGACTGCTGGCCACGTTCGGATAAGGAGATGGCTGAAGCGACAGTCGACGAATACAGCGGACTGGACGTTCCTTTTCATGTTTACTACATGACGGTCAGCGGACATGCCAATTATTCATATGCTGGTAATATGATGTCCGTCTGGCATAAATCGGATCTGACGGAGGCTCATCAGAAGTATTCTTCGGATGTGAAGGCGTATTTAGCCTGTGAATATGAATTTGAGCTCATGCTTGGCGTTCTCATGGACAGGCTGGAAAAGGCAGGCAAGCTGCAGGACACCGTCTTTGCGATGGTGGCGGATCATTATCCCTACGCGCTGAGCGATGAGGGGCTTTCCGAACTGTACGGACTTCCACAAGCCGGCATCCGCAATAACTTCGACCTGTATCGCAACAGCTTTATCCTTTGGACTCCGTCCATGACCGAGCCGGTTGAGGTGGACAAATACTGTTCCGCCATTGATGTGACACCTACTTTATTAAACATGTTCGGCTTGCAATACGATTCCAGGCTGATGATGGGGAGCGACATCATGGCTCCGGGTGAACACTATGCTTTGCTCAAGGTGAGCGGATGGTCGTGGCTCAGTGAAAAGGGCTCCTACAGAGCCACTTCACAGAAGTTTATTCCAAGCAGTGATTGTACACTGTCCGAGAAAGATAAGGAAAAATATGTCGCCCGCATCAATAAGGAAATCCGGGCAAAGATCACCTATTCAAAGCAAATGCTCGACAATGACTACTACGCGCACGTATTCCGCAAGAAAAAATAAGCCAATGCAGTATGAGGAGGATATCTAATTGGAAGAGAGAATTAACCAGTTGATCGAAGCAATTGACGAAAGACCGTATGTAAGGGAAGTGATCGGCGCTTTGTTTTTGCCGATATCCCTTTTGTACATGGAAATCGTTGCCAAATCGAATTTGTTCGGCGGCGTTTTTGATGACAAATACAAATATATGATGTTTTTGTCTCTTGCAATGGGCTGCCTGCTCAGCGTCGTTGCGATGCTGATTCCCGGCAAGCCGCGCAGAATATTCATGAAGACCGTGCTGGCTGTGCTTGCGGTGTGGTTTTCGTTCCATGTCAGCTATTACGGCAACTTCCATACGTTTTTTTCATGGCAGACCCTCGGACAAGCCAAGGACGTTACGCAATTCTGGAGAGAATCCATTGTCGCCGTTTTCAATGTTTGGTTTGTCATCGTGGCGCTTTTTGTTCCGCTGGTCATCATGTGCCTGACCGGAAAGTATTTTGTGACAGATGATCTGGACAACAACATACCTTATGCCGGAATAGCTTTTGTCGCATTCATAGTATTCTATTTCCCGATGCTTGTGGCGATCAACAGCTCCAAAAACGATACCAACGATTACACGCCCTATTATTACTACACCTATCTCCAGAACGACCTCGATACAAGCTTCCAGTATTACGGTATTTTCAATACGACACGCCTGGACATCAAGCAGCTCATGTTCGGCGCACCGGAGGAAACGTTTGACAATGGCAATGTGACCGATCCCGATGCCGTGTTGCCGGGTGATAAAGACAACAAGGGCAAACAGGAAGAAGAAAAAGAGTACGGTTATAATGTGATGAACATTGACTTTGACAAGGCGGCTAAAAACGCCGGGTCAACACAGCTCAAAAATATGGACAATTACTTCAAGACTGTTCAGCCCACGCAAAAGAACAAGTATACGGGTATGTTCAAGGATAAGAATCTCATATTCATCACGCTTGAGGGCTTCTCCGACAAGATTATAGACCCCGAGTTTACACCCACGCTTTACAAGATGTCTACAGAGGGCTTTGTCTTCAAAAACTTCTATAACTCTATCTGGGGCGGAAGTACAGCAACCGGCGAATATTCCTGTATGACAGGCAATTTCTATACCACCGCCAACTGCCTTAAACTGAGCGGCTCCAAGTACCAGCCTTTTGCTCTGGGCAACCAGTTTAAAAAGCTGGGCTACACCACGCTGGCTTATCACAACAATTCTTATACATACTACGGACGCGACAAGTCACATCCGAACTTCGGCTATACATGGAAAGCCACCAATCACGGTCTTACCCTCCAGTACAACGGCTGGCCTCGTTCCGACAAGGAAATGGCGGAAGTATCATCCAAGGATTTTGTAGGCCTTGGTCATCCTTTCCACGTATATTATATGAGTGTCAGCGGTCACGCTAACTATACCTTCAGCGGCAATTCAATGTCCAGCCGTCACAGAAAGGATCTTCCTGAGAAACTGCTGAGCAAGTCCGAAGGGGTGCAGGCATATAATGCATGTCAGTATGAGGTTGAGCTTATGCTGAAGGCTCTGATTGACGCCCTGGAGGCTTCGGGAGAACTGGAGAACACTGTATTTGCTATCGCGGAGGATCACTATCCCTATGCCCTCAGCGACGCAGACCTTGCGACTCTCTATGGCATCCCGAAGGAAGGAATCCGCAATAACTTTGACCTTTACCGCAACGGCTTCCTGCTCTGGAGCGCTTCCATGACCCAGCCGGTCATTGTGGATAAGCCTTGTTCCGCCATTGACATCCTTCCCACGCTTTCCAACCTCTTCGGGCTGGAGTACGATTCGAGACTGCTCATGGGCAGCGATATTCTGGCAGACGGAGATCATTTCGCGCTGATCAAGGTCAACGGATGGTCGTGGATCAGCACCCAGGGCGAATACAACGCTTCCGCCAAGAGATTCACTCCCAGCGCGAACTGCACTCTCTCTGACAGCGAAAAAACGGAGTATGTAAACGCCATGAACAAGATCGTCAGAGCCAAGCAGACCTATTCCAAACAGCTGCTTGACAAGGACTACTACAGACATATCTATAAATTTATCAGCAAAGAAAAGATAGAAAACACGGAGCAGGAAGAGATCGATCAGCCATAATCTGATCATCATCATCATATTTGTTCAAGGACGGTAAACCAATCATGCATACAAAATACACATTCGGCAGAAGCAACTGGCGCACATTTGAGCAGGGTTACGAGAAGGAATGGCTGCTTACCAACGGACTGGGCGGCTTTTCCTGCTGCACGGTGACAGGCGATACCGCGAGGATTCACACCGGATACCTGGTGGCGTCGCTCAAACCGCCTGTGAACAGGGTCAATGTTCTCTCGAAGATTCAGGAGAAAGTCACCTGCGGCAAGCGGACATTTGATCTTGCCTGTCAGGAATACAGCGGTGACCGCACCGAGGGATATAAATATCTGGAGCAGTTCCGCATGGATATTGTGCCGACCTACTGCTATCAGACCGACGAAATATCCATTGAAAAGACGATCGCCATGGAATACGGCAAAAACACCGTTGCGGTCTGCTACACCGTTACGGGAGCGACACAGCCCGTCACTCTGACGCTTACGCCGCTCTTTGCCATGCGTCCCATGGACAGGGTCAATTCTCCCTCCGACATCGCAGCCTTCCGTTCATCGGTGTTTGGCAGAACGATGCTGGTCGGACGCGGAGACGACAGCAGCTTCAATGCGAAATTCTATATCAGCGAGGGCGAATACGTCGACCGTTCTCAATTTCCGACAAGTATGGCTGCACCGACATTTATTGCCGAGGAAAACCAGCGTCTCGCCATTGACGCGAGGACCGGTTTCCGTGGACTGGATACCCAATATACGCCCTTTGACGCTGTGATCAAGGTATATCCCGGAGAGACAAGGAAGTTCTATGTCATTTGCTCCACCGAGGACGAGGACATCACCGCGAAAAACGGCTTTGACATCGTCAAGGCTTACACCGACCGCATGTATAGCCTCATCCGCCGCAATCCGGCGAGGGATATTTTTTCCGCCCACTTCACATGGGCAGCTGACGCATTCATCGTCGACCGCGCTTCCACAGGGCTGAAGACTATTATGGCGGGTTATCCGTGGTTTGCCGACTGGGGAAGGGATACCATGATCGCCCTTACGGGTCTGACGCTCTGCACCCGGCGCTTTGAGGACTGCGAGAATATTCTCAGATCATTTGCCAAGTACGAGAAAAACGGACTTATTCCCAACGTTTTCCCGAATTCCGCATCCGATGAGCCGATGTACAACACGATGGACGCTTCCCTCTGGTACTTCTACGCCGTGGAACGTTACCTGTACTATACCGGCAAGGAAGAAAACCTCAACTTCGTCAGGGACGAAATTTTCCCTGTTCTCAAAAGAATCATCTACGCCTACGAAAACGGAACCGACTTCTCCATCGGAATGGATTCCGACGGTCTTGTATACGGCGGCAGTGAGAAGGATCAGATCACATGGATGGATGTGCGTGTGGGCGACTGGGTGGTAACTCCGCGTCACGGAAAGCCGGTGGAGATCAACGCGCTCTGGTACAACGCGCTGAAAGTCATGGAAATGCTCTGTGAAAAGTTTGAACGCGACGGCTCGCATTATTCCGAGCTTGCGGAAAAGGTTAAGAGTTCATTTGTCCGCAAGTTCTGGAATGAACGCGGAGGGTATCTCTATGACGTCGCTGATCCCTGTGAAGACAGGATCCGACCCAATCAGATCTATGCCGTGTCGCTGCCTTATACCATGCTTGACAGGCACAAGGAACTGTCCGTGGTGGACTGCGTCAGCCGTCATCTGCTCACGGTTTACGGTCTGCGTTCCCTTTCCAGTACCGACCCCGAATACAAGCCTCAGTACATCGGCAGACTGATTGACCGCGACGGCGCCTATCATATGGGTACCAGCTGGGGATTCCTGATGGGAGGCTATATTTCCGCCTTCTGCAAGGTGCATGATCATTCCCCCTACGCCATCAGACGCTGCAAGGAAATCTGCTCACGCTTCCTCGACCATATGAACGACGGCTGCATCAACGGTGTGGCTGAAATCTTCGACGGCGATTTCACCTGCACTTCACGCGGATGCTTTACACAGGCGTGGAGCGTCGGCGAGCTCTTGCGTGCCTATACCGAGGATGTTCTCCCGTATCTGAAACGCACTCCCGAAAACAGAGTCTAAGGCGTGTCAAGGTTCAAAGAGGGGACAGGTAATGATTGCCCTCTTATGAAGTGGAAAGAGATTCACTAACCACTCCTTACTATAAATATCGGAAGTGACAGCATATGCCTATTAAAATAATCAACGAATTGCCCGCAAAGAAGATACTCGAAAATGAAAATGTCTTCATCATGACCGAACAGCGGGCGACAATGCAGGATATCCGACCGTTGAAGATCATTCTGCTCAACTTAATGCCGACAAAAATCGAAACCGAAACGCAGTTCCTTCGTCTGCTCAGCAATTCTCCGCTGCAAGTGGAGGTTGATCTTCTCCAGACCGCTTCGCATGAAGCCAAAAATGTCTCCACCCGTCATTTGCTGGACTTTTACAAGACCTTTGACGACGTGCGGGACAATCGCTACGACGGTATGATCATCACCGGTGCGCCGGTGGAAAAACTGCCCTTTGAAGAAGTGGATTACTGGGAAGAGCTTTGCGATATCATGGACTGGAGCAAACGCAACGTCTACTCCACCATGCACATCTGCTGGGGAGCGCAGGCGGGAATGTACCGTCATTTCGGCATTGACAAGGCCACACTCCCGCAAAAGCTCTCTGGCGTTTACCGTCACCGCGTCACCGCACCGCTTCACCCTCTGGTACGAGGCTTTAATGACTTCTACTGGGGACCTCATTCCCGCAACACCGAGGTTTCCCGCGACGACATTGAGAGTCACGAAGAACTGATTATTCTCACCACGTCGAAGGATGCGGGTGTGTCGCTGGTCGGTCACAAGAACGGACGACAGTTCTTCTCCTTCGGTCATCTGGAATACGACCGGCAGACGCTTGCCAACGAATACTTCCGCGACGTCAACCGCGGGCTGAACCCCGAGATACCCTGCAATTACTTCCCGAATGACGACGTCTGCGCCGTTCCCAATCATTCGTGGAGAGCGCATGCCAATCTTCTTTTCGGCAACTGGCTGAATTATTACGTCTATCAGCAGACACCCTACAACCTTGCCGATCTCAGCGAGATTGAAGCGTAATTCTATATTGTATTTTTTCTTTCGCATATTATTGCGGAAGGTTAACACTAATATATACAAGGAATGATTCACATGACAAACTACAGAATTGCCGTACTGAAGGGCGACGGCATCGGCCCCGAAATAGTGGGCGAGGCCATCAAGGTACTCGATCTGACCGCCGAAAAATGCGGCTTCACAGTCGAATATGACGAAGCGCTCCTGGGCGGCTGTGCCATTGACGCGACAGGCGTTCCGCTGCCCGATGAGACGGTGGAAAAATGCAAGGCTGCCGACTCCACGCTGCTCGGCGCTGTGGGCGGTCCAAAATGGGACACCCTTCCCGGCAACCTGCGACCCGAAAAGGGTCTTCTCGGCATCCGCGCCGCGCTGGGACTTTTTGCCAATCTCCGTCCCGCGCGTATCTTTGAGCCGCTGCGTGAAGCATCTCCCCTTCGTGCCGACATCATCGGCGGTTCGCTTGACATCATGGTGGTGCGTGAGCTGACAGGCGGCATTTACTTCGG
>ONID01000100.1 GCA_900317765.1 uncultured Eubacteriales bacterium
GCTCCATCACATGATCAAGAACGAGGTTTATGCCGGCGATATTCTGCGGCAGAAGTGCCACATTCCCGACCCGATTTCCAAGAAGAAGGTCAGGAATATGGGGGAGCTTCCCATGTATTATCAGACCGACGCACACGAGGCAATCATCGACCGGGAAACCTACGCGAGGGTACAAGCCGAGATCAGGCGGAGAGAATCGCTTGTCCATCCGAACTATCCTTTCACGGGCAAAATCACCTGCGGCATATGCGGCGCTCATTTCACCAGGAAAAAGAGCGTGTACAACGGCAAATGCTCTGTCCGATGGATATGCCGCTCCAAAAAGGAAGTCGGACAGACCTGCACAAATATCAATATCCTCGAAGAACAGCTGGAGTCAGCGGCAGCGGCTATTCTCGGAGAGGATGTATTTGACACAGAACAATTTGAAAAACAGGTCAGAGCCATGACGATTCAGAAAGACGGCAACATAGAATTTCTGCTCACCAACGGGAGGATTGCATTATGGGAAAAAGAGTGACGACCATACCGGCTACCATCAGCAAATTTACTGCTTCGCCGCTCAGCGCGCAAAAGAAGCGGAAGGTAGCCGCTTACGCCAGAGTCAGCACTGACCATGAGGAACAGCAGAGCAGCTATGAAGCGCAGGTGGATTATTACACGAATTACATCAAAGGGCGCAGCGACTGGGAGTTTGTTGCAGTGTACGCGGATGAGGGAATTACCGGCTGCAACACGACGCACCGCAACGGATTCAACAACATGGTGCAGGATGCGCTGGCGGGCAAGATTGACCTGATTATCACCAAATCGGTCAGCCGCTTTGCACGGAATACCGTGGACAGCCTTTCCACCATCCGCAAGCTGAAGGAGCACGGAACCGAGTGCTATTTTGAGAAGGAAAACATCTGGACATTTGACGGCAAGGGCGAGCTGCTTCTCACCATTATGTCTTCGCTGGCGCAGGAGGAGAGCCGCTCTATCTCGGAAAACTGCACATGGGGACAGCGCAAGCGATTCTCCGACGGCAAGGTGACGGTTCCCTTCGGAAGATTCCTCGGGTACGACCGGGGAGAAGACGGCAATCTTGTGATCAATCCCGAACAGGCAAAGCTGGTCAGACGCATTTACGGAATGTTCCTTCTCGGAAAATCCACGGGTCAGATTGCGAAAATCCTGACCGGGGAAGGCATTCCCACGCCCGGAGGGAAAGCGGTCTGGAACGCAAGCTGTGTCAGAAGTATTCTATCCAACGAAAAATACAAGGGCGACGCGCTGCTTCAAAAGGTTTTCACCACAGATTTTCTGTCCAAGAAAAAGAAGAAAAACGAGGGCGAAGTGCCGCAGTATTATGTGCGCGAGAACCATGAAGCCATTATTCCTCCCGATACCTTTGAAGTGGTGCAGACCATGATTACGGCGCACAAGGCAAGCAAGGACCACAGCTACGCATCCAGCGTATTCTCCGGCAGAATCGTCTGCGGCGATTGCGGCGGGTGCTTCGGCTCGAAAATATGGCATTCCAACACGAAATACCGCAAGGCAGTCTGGCGGTGCAATCACAAGTTTAGCGGCGCAAGACAATGCACGACTCCTACTTTGACGCCTGATCAGTTAAAAAAGCTGTTCCTCCATGCCGCCAATATCGTGATCGACCGCACGGAGGAATTCATCGCAGTGTATGAGGACGTTCTCACCAGAAGTCTTGATACGTCCGCTTTGGAGAGGGAGCTTGCCGAACTGGAAGCCGAAATAAAAATCGCCGCCGATCTGATAGAGAGCTGCATCAGGGAGAACGCCCATGTCGCTATCGATCAGGATGATTACCAGACACGCTACAACCAATTGGCGCAGCGATATGACGCCGCCAAGGGTCGCTACGCTCACGTCACTTCACAGATACAGGAAAAGACCTCTCGCCGACACTGTATAGAAATGTATCTCCGGCAGCTTCGGGAGCGTGACCTGTTGACAGAATTCCGCGAGGAGGACTGGATGACGATGGTGGATCACATGGTGTTTTACAGCAAGGACAATATCTGCGTGATATTCAAGGACGGCAGCGAAATCAAGGCGGGGCTGAATGATGTCTGACAAAGCTAATAATAACACTTGAATAAATTAACCAAAAAAAGATTAAATATTTTACTTGACATTCTTATAATCATGTGATAATATGGAGAATACAAGGAGGTGGAAGGAATGTCATATACAAAATTCGGTGAGTTTATGAGGATTCTGCGTGTTCAGCATCACGAGGTTATGGGCGATGTTGCTAAATTGCTTAATGTTTCCACTCCATTTCTGTCGGCAGTTGAAAACGGCAAGAAAAATGTGCCTGAGGAATGGTTTGCGATTCTGACGGAGCATTATTCACTGAGCGATATGGAAATAGCAAAAATGAAAGAAGCCGCTGAGAATTCAAAAACTCAGGTAAAAATTTCGCTTTCTAATTCCGAATCCTACCAAAGGGAAACGGCTTTACAATTCGCGAGATCGTTTGAAGGTATAGACGAGGATACCGCTGTGAAGATATTAGAGCTTTTAAAGAAGGGAAAACAAAGTTAAATGGACTACATGACTAAGCCGTTAAGCAGAACGGCAATCCGAAATCTTAGCAAGCATATACGCAGAATTTTTGATCTTAACTCGGATGAACCATTCCCTGTATTGCAAATTCTGGAGAAAGTGTGTTTTGTATGTGAAGGAACGGAATTTCAGATTCTTGAGGATCATGAACTTCCTGCAAATGTATTTGCTTGGTGTTATCCAAAGCCAGACGGAGGATTGAAAATAGAGATAAAACAAACTGTTTATGATGGAGCCTACAACGATAGCAACGGAGCTTTTCTTTGTTTTATATGTCATGAGATTTGTCACGTTATTCTGTTCTACCTTGGTTATACACCGATATCGTCACGAACACTAAAAAAAGATGAGCAAATACCTGCTTTTCGCAGTGTAGAATGGCAGGCAAAAGCTTTATGCGGTGAGTTGACGATTCCATTTGAGGCTACTGTAGGTATGAGCGCGAAGGAAATCGTTGATAAATATCATGTTTCGATGCTGTCAGCTAAGTATAGAGCCAAACAAAGAAAATCCTCAGATGAGAAAGGTAAGGTGATTCCGATGTTTTAGTATTTTTGAAAATTATGGACATTATGAAAAAAGGAAAGCGCACTGACAAGTTGCTGGTAACAACATATCAATGCGCTTCGGAAGCTATGATATAATCAAAGCCTTAGACAAGTTTATTATATCATGCTCCTTTTCCTTTGTCAATTGGTGAAGTATACGAATCACGGAAATCAATTTTGGTTCAGAACCCTGAGAATGGTATATGAATCAAGAAGACAATCAAACATAATTTTAGAGATAGGCTTTTTGGATTGAGTATTGGTTTTGAAAAGTTTAATAAGATTGATAGCAGCTTTACGAAGTATGTTCAGATTTTGCTGAATATTTCTATCCTCCACACGACACCAGTCCTCCTCAAAATGTACATCAAGAAGCCAATGCATAGATTCAACAGACCACTCCATGCGTGCATGGTGGAGCAATTGATCTGGGGTCATATCCCGATTTGAAATATAATAATGCCATTCATCCGATTTGCCTTTCTTGGTTTCAAATTGGGTGTGAATCGCACCAATACAGCGGAGCTTTTTCCATTCAGACTTTTGATAGAGCCAATCTGTATCATATGTCACATAGGCTATGCGGGTTTCAATTCTACCTCTGTTTTTCTCTGTTTTGCAAATGGTTTTCATATCTTTTTGAAGATGCGGATCTTGCACATAATCTTCAATATCTTTCTTGAGGGTGGGATGGTTATCTTTTACGCACAGGAGATAATCAGCACCGCTCTCAACTACAATATCTGCTGTTTCTTTTTGACAATTAAGCGCGTCGGCAACGATAACGCTTCCCTTGATATTAAGTTCCTTTAACAGCGCCTGTACTGCCGGTATTTCGTTGCTTTTGCCGTCCACGCTTCTTTGCGCTAATGTGATCCCAAGCTCTGAAATTTGCGCGCTTACAATATGAAGCGGACTTTCATATTTGTCCATTTTTGTTGTTGAACATATCGTTTTACCATCAAGTGCTATAGTCATTCTATCTGCCGTTTCGGGCATAAATGAACACACCCAACGTGTAAAACAGCTATTGAGTGATTCCGGTTTTATCATCTTCATTAAACACAGCAACCAGTAATAGCAAGGAATGCGATTTATTTCGAATCTCTCCTTCAAAAATTCGCTCACTCTTTCGCTTTCCGCCCATTGGTGTATCTGGCTTATGTTCTTTAATCCGCATATACTTCCCAATATTACTATCGTTATTGATTCTGCTATACTGTAGTAATATCCATCGTATTCTCGTGTGATTTCTACTTCTTCAAAATATTCTGTGATTCCGTTATTTTTCATAACTTTATTATATCACAGTTCTTTTCATTTGTAAAATTGATTTCCGTGTATACGAATAATTCATCTGACCAATGACAGATGAGAAAGGAATCATTTTGAAGAACAACAAAAACTTAAGAGAGTTATTGAATTTGAACTATCTCTCATTGACAAATAAAACCGTTTCCTGCGGGATAATGGATCTACCGGCGATTAATTGCAATGTCTCTACATTTCCGGATTTTATCGCATTATATAGTGAGCCGGGAAAGTATTTTTTAACAGATCACACTGCGATAGGCTTCTTTGAGTTCGATGAGGATATTGACGGAAGATACGGTTTGTTTTGGGCTATTTACTACAACGTAGAGGAACGATTAGATTATTTTAAGGAGCGCTTTAAGGGCGTTAAGTATGTCATTATACCGGATTATTCCGTGCTAGGGGATATTCACAGAATCGAAAATAACTATCGCTTATTCCGAGGTCGTATTGTGGGACTTTGGTTTATGTTTGAGATTGGTGCAATAGTGTTACCAAATATTACATTTCCAACGGAAGAAAGTTGTGATTTTGCTCTTGACGGGTATGAAGAATGTTCCGTTGCGGCAATTAGTACCAAAGGGCATATGGATGATCCCGCTGAGAACTTGCGATTACGAGCCAATATCAAACTTACTGTTGATAAACTGCCTAAACTTAAAGCCCTGATCGTTTATGACGTCTGTGGCACTAATGATGATACCCTTGATTCTTTTTCATATGCTATAGAGAAAGGAATTAAGATCATTATTCCTGAAAACACATTGAAAAAGCGTAACATGATTCTGTATCAAAACCGACATTCTATGGTAAAGGCGGTGGAATCATGAATCACGCGAATTCGGGATTGGCACACAGCACCAATGGTTCACCGCAGCTTACCCTTGAAAATGGAGAAATGGCGGCTAAGGCAAGAGAAAACGAAGCGAAAGTCGCTGAACTATACAAGTATGATCACAACGAAGTTATCAGAGCAATAAATGCGAATGATATGGAATATTTAAGGACAAAACTATCACGGTTTTCGCCTATACCTATTCTTAGTACAGCACAAATCAAACCAGAACACAAGAAAAACGGATATGAGCAGGTAAAATACGAGTGGATAAACGAAGAGTATACTTATATAAGCAGATGGCATACTCATACACCAAATGCTCCGGAGTACAGTCACGATACATGGGTTGTAGAAAGAAAACGTCCTGGTATTGGTGCAGGGAGAAATCATCGACCTAAAATTCATGAGGTATTGGTTGGAAAGAATCGGTGGATTGATTGGAGAATATGGCATGACGCCGTAATAGCAAAACAAAATAATTCTGAAACGAAAGAACAAAGGGAGTTGCTTGATAATGGACATTGGGATGCTGAGAAATAACACTAAGTTTTATGATGGATTTGAGGGCGAAGAGGAAATCACATTATCTATTGTGGAAACACCTGACATAAACATTCATATCTGGTCGGGATATTTTTATGATTTTGTTGGCAAACCTGCACTTGACGGTAATGGCTGGAGGGGGTTTACAAGAGATTATAATCAAATGGAACGTTCTTTTGGTAATGAAGATTATGTTATCACAGATGTGAAAGAGTATCTCGATGATCTATTGACTTACTCCAATATAAAATACGATTATACAGAGATTTCCGAATGCTATTCTTTGCTTTGCTGTTTCCTTGAATACGCATTAAAATACAACTATCACATCAATGTGCATGTATTCTAAGCAAGAGGAAAGTTATCATAATCTGGTATCATAAGAAAGGGGATTCATGGGTAGTTGAAAGAGTTCGACCTGGGATAGATGCAGGTAAAAATGCTCGTCCACGAGTACACGAATACTTAATCAAGAACCAGGGCTGGGTTAGTGATGAACTCTGGAACGAGGCTAAAAATGCTCGTAAATGTGGAAATGAAACTAAAAAGCAAAGGGAGTTACTTGATAATGGACATTGGAATGTTGGTTAATAATTCCGAGTTTTATGATGGATTTGAAGATGATCATGAGATTGAATTGTTTATCAATGAAGACACAGCATTAAGTGTTCACATATGGGAAGGTTACTTTAGTGATATTTTTGGAGAGCCGTCATTTGATGGAGAAGGCTGGTATGGCTTTACTCGTGATTTCCAACAATGCGAGCGTACATTTGAAGAAAAAGATGTAGACATTAATGTTAATGAGTACCTGCTTGATCTTTTGAATTACAAGAATAAAACATTCAGATTCGAAGAAACCAAAGATTGCTATGAATTGATGCGTACATTTTTAGAGTATGCAAAAGCAAATAGCAAAACTGTAAAAGTTAATTGGTGGTAATACTACACAATAATAGACATTTGGTATCATCGGAAAGGTTATTATCAAATGGATACGAATCGTAATAATATCTTTTCCAGACATAGCATCTGGATTGATTCCGAAGGAGAACGCGGCTAACAACTTGTTCTTGAAGATATTGATATAGCTTTATTGTCTGATGAGCAATTGAAGTTGTTAATTGACTCTGTTCTTTCAGATTGTAAATTTGCCGATATTAGCTTGATTGACAAAGACAAAGGAAAGATTAAAGAAAATTACACAGGATGGATAGAATACGAGGAGTAATTGCAATGAAAACAATTTTCGATGAACTTTCAATCAGAGGTCGAGTAGCATATGCGATCATGTGCTTTGAGCGTTACGTTACTAACGTATATCCCGACAAAGATATGTCAGCGGTTGCAGAGGTAATGTGGAAAATAGTAGATGATAGCGATTATATTGACAATAGTGCATATCGTTATATGGAAATCATACCGGAATATCTTTTCGAAGCTAAGGATTTCATTTCATCTGAATTTGACTATATGACAGAATCCGAGTATGTTTTCTATACTCATTTATTGCCTCCTCCTGAAGATGATAATGAGCTTAATATTATAATGCACTCAATATATGATATTGCTATGGAGTATGCTTATACAGCTGTTGAACTTGACAAACCTGAAACGAAAGAATATTTGCAGATTATCTACAATATTCTTAATAATCACAGTATTAAGCAGCCCAATATCTCTGATATTCCAAAATACGAATGGGACAATACCCATGGCTGGGGTAAACCATTCGATGGAAGATATCTCTCTATTATCATAAACTGACAGAGCAGCACTTTGTGTGATAAACGTTCGGAGTCAAACCAGGCACTCCGCTCTGCTTTTTTGTTCTGGAATTGACATCCGCTTTCGGCGTGATAAAATGAAGTGGAACGGACTTCTACTGGGATGGTTGAACAAAAAAGATGCCACCGGATGATGGTGGTGCAAGGACAAAAAAACAGTCCTATCCGAAAAATGGGGTATAGCTGATCTTCGGATTTTCCATTATCTGTTTTCAACTGAGATATTTTTATGTCTTAGCGCGTATTTTTAAAGAAAAAAGAAAAAAGAATAGAGAATAAAGAATAATACAGAAACGCCGACGGAGGTTATCTTCTTCATATTATTCTTTATTATTTTTTCTCCATTCTTTATTCTTTGAGCCGCGTCAGCGGCGTTTCTGGTCGAGATGACAGGATTTGAAAATTAGAAGA
>ONID01000167.1 GCA_900317765.1 uncultured Eubacteriales bacterium
CGCATAACGATTGACAAAACCGGAAGAATATTTTATAATTAAGGAAAGAAAAGACAGGGGGTTATCATGATGGCAAAGACGACAGCCAACATCAGCATCGACGCGGAAACCAAGCGGCAGGCACAGGAACTCTTTGCGGAATTGGGCATGGATTTATCCACAGCGGTGACCATTTTCTTCCGTCAGGCGATCTGGGAACACGCTATGCCTTTTGAAATTTCAAGACAGGTGCCGAATGCTGATACAATAGCAGCCATGAAAGAAGCGGAAGATATTAAGGCACACCCGGAAAAATTCAAGAGGTATTCTTCTTTTGCTGACGTATTGAAAGAGGTTGAAGAAGATGCTTGAAGTAGTTGTATCAGGAAGGTTCAAAAAGGCTTAAAGCTTGCCATCAAACGCGGGTATAACATGTCACTGCTGGAAAACGTGGTGAATTCTTTATCTAACGGGGAAACGCTGCCTATGAAATACTGTGATCATGAGTAGACAGGAGATTACAAAGGCTTCCGTGAATGTCACATTACACCCGATTGGCTGCTGATTTACCAAATTATGAATGATGAACTGGTGCTTTACCTTACCCGAACAGGCACACAGCGATTTGTTTTGAAATCACAGGAGGTAATGGAATATGATTGACATCAGACCTGAAAGTGATTTAGTGAAAAACTTTGACTCAATAAAACAAACGGTAAAAAGCGGCAATCCTGTTTGCCTTACGGAAAACGGATACGGTTCAATGATTTTACTGAGCTACGAGCAGTATGCGATTTTGTCAGGAGAAGCCGAATATCAGGAATATGTAGAAGCGATGCTTGATGAAGCAGACGCCTATGCGCTATCGACTGATGAACGAATGACCGCGGAAGAAGTTTTCGGTGGAATCAGGAGATTGCTGAATGAAGGATAATTACGAACTGAGATTTATTCGCTTATTCTATGACGATTTGAGAGATATAACAGCTTATATTCGTGATCAATTAAAAAATCCGACAGCAGCATATCGATTAAACGAATAGGTTGAAAAAGCAATAAAGAAAAGGCTTTCCAATCCGGAAGCATACGAAAAGTTTTATTCGCAACGTGAAAGAGCATTGCCATATTACAGGATTTATGTTAAGAATTATGTTATCTACTATGTGGTTATGAATAATGGAAATCAAAAAATAATGGAAGTACGTCGTATTATGTATGCGAAAAGGAACAGAAACAAACATATTTAGAAATAATGCTGGAGGAACACAATTGTACAAACTCATCAAACAGGAAGGACACGCCCGGCTGGGTGATTTTGAGACCGTCCACGGCACGGTGCATATGCCGGCGTTTATGAACGTCGCCACCACGGGAGCCATTCGCGGGGCGGTGTCGGCATATGATCTGAAGGAGCTTCACTGTCAGGTGCAGCTCTGCAATACATACCACCTTCATCTGCGTCCGGGCGATGAAAATGTCCATACTCTCGGCGGACTGCATAAATTCACCGGCTGGGACGGACCGATTCTCACCGACAGCGGCGGATTTCAGGTGTTTTCCCTTGCGCAGCTTCGCAAGATCACGGAGGAAGGGGTCAACTTCCGTTCCCACATCGACGGACATAAAATCTTCATGGGTCCGGAGGAAAGCATGCAGATTCAGTCGCATCTCGCCTCGACCATCGCCATGGCGTTCGATGAATGCGTGGAGAATCCTTCGCCCTACGATTACGTCAAAAAAAGCTCCGACCGCACGATTCGCTGGCTGAAGCGCTGCAAGGCGGAAATGGACAGGCTGAATTCCCTTGAAACCACCATCAACAGGCATCAGATGTTATTCGGCATCAACCAGGGCGGAACCTACAAGGACATCCGCGTTGACAACATGAAGGAAATCGCGGAGCTTGATCTCAACGGATACGCCATCGGCGGCCTTGCCGTGGGCGAGCCGGCGGAAGTGATGTACGACATCATCGAAACGGTAGAGCCGTTCATGCCGAAGGACAAACCGCGTTATCTGATGGGCGTCGGCACGCCGGTGAACATCCTCGAAGCGGTGTACCGCGGGGTTGATCTCTTCGACTGCGTCATGCCTTCCCGCAACGCGCGGCACGGGTATATCTTCACCTCACAGGGCGTTATCAACATGAACAACGCCAAGTACAGGCTTGACGAGCGTCCGCTTGACGAAGCCTGCGACTGTCCGACCTGCCGCAGACATTCAAGGGCGTACATTCACCACCTCATCAAGAGCGGGGAAATGCTCGCCATGCGGCTGACCGTCATGCACAATCTGTATTTCTACAACACCCTGATGGAAAAGATCAGGACTGCACTTGCGGAAGGACGTTATGAACAATTCTACCGGGAGCAGAGAGAAATACTTGGCAGAAGACTGTAATTATTCAATTTGCGTTTACGGAATATTTACATTTGAGGCAGCTTTCTTCAAAACATTGACTTGCACTTTTGATGAATAGTTGCTATAATGGATTATAATTTTTATATTTGGAGGCAAACAAAATGACACTTATCGGATTTACCGGCGCCACCGGCAGCAGCGGCGGAATGATGACCATGATACTTCTCTACGGTCTTATCATTGCTGTATTTTACTTCATTCTCATCAGACCTCAGTCCAAGCAGAAGAAAAAGGAAGAGGAAATGAGAAACACCATCGAAGTCGGCGATACGATTGTCACCATCGGCGGCATTGTGGGTAAGGTCGTCAGCGTCAAGGACGAGGACCTTGTCATCGAGACCGGCGCGGACCGCAACAAGCTCAAGCTCAAGAAGTGGGCTGTCGGCAGCAACGAAACCAAGCGCAACGCTCCCAAGACCGAGGAAAAGAAGGACGGCGAGAAGAAGGGATTCCTTTCCTTCCTCAAGAAGTAATTTTTTAAAACATAATATGCATAATCTCCCGGAGCTCCGAGTATCTATTTACCAATCAATCATCGGAACTCCGGGAGGTTTTATTTATGACTCGTGCCAGAACACTTAAAAACAGATACAACCGCTGCGGCGGCTGCGGCAATCCTGTGCTTCAGATCGGCAAGCCGTTTCTCATAGGACTGCTTGCCGCACTCGTGGTTGCAATGGCCTTCGTGATGCTTTTTGCGCTCGTATTTGTGATCATGAAATCCATTGTTTCATCCGCTGTCATTCCTCTTTCGGTGATCGCCCTCATGGCAGGCTGTTTTGTCGGCGGCTGGATCTGCGGCTCGGTTTCCCGCCAGAGAGGACTGTTTTACGGGCTGGCTATCGGGCTGACAGTCTTTCTGGGTGCGTGGATCATCGGCATAGCGATGGATGAGAAGGCGTTCAGCTTAACCGTCGCTGTGAAGCTGATTCTTCTGCTGATCGCCGGCGGCTGCGGAGGATGGCTCGGTTCCAACCGCGTGAAGCCAAGAAGACGATGATGACAGAAAATAATAGACAAAAAATATGGAATGTGTAAAAACTTGCATTTATAGGTTGAAATATAAAAAATTATTTGCTATAATATCTTTATTCGTTAAACGATTGGAGGTTACAGGCATGAAGAAGCACATCAAGACTCTCAACAAAGCCAATCTGAAGGAAAGCGCTGTCAAGGGCGGCTGCGGCGAGTGCCAGGCTTCCTGCCAGTCG
>ONID01000101.1 GCA_900317765.1 uncultured Eubacteriales bacterium
GTGATCGCTCCCGGTACCAAGTGGAATTATAAATTTACCCTTCTGAATACCAAAACTGCCTCGCTGGATTATGAAATGTATATGGAAGCAACGTTGGAAGGCTTTGATGACAAGGAGAATTTCCCTGTGTTAGGGCGTCTCAAAGGTCCTGAAAAATGGCTGGTCGGCAGCGGCAAGAAGTATGTTCCTATCATTAATATTGGCAAGCGTTTGGACCAGGGCGTTCTTGCCGGAGGTCATTCCGCCAGTTACACCTTCGGGTGGAAGTGGCCGTTTGAGAGCGGTAACGATGAGTTTGACACCATGCTGGGCAATCTGAGCGAGGATGATCCGATTATTCTCAAGATTCATATCTGGGTTTACGCGTGGAATGATGAGATTCCCGATAAGCCCGGCGGAGATCCGCCATCACCCGGAACAGGCGACGACTTCAACATGGCTCTTTGGATGAGTGTGATGATCATTTCCCTGTTTGTGTTTGTAGCTGTTCTTAGCAAGGACAGAAAACAGCGCAGCAGCGTCAGGGAATTACTCGCACAGACCGCAGACAAAAACGTGGAAAAGCGTGAATAACGGCTGATTTCATGACCAATTATTTGAGGATCCGGTTAGTGACATGATACAAAAAGAAAAAGAAAAACGTCGTTTCATAGTTTCTTCTTCACGGTTGATGATCATTGCCCTGTCGGGACTGATGCTCGGTGGGTGCATCTATACATGGATTGCAGGCGTGTTCGCGGGCAATCAATTGCCGATGCCGTTCGGATTCGGCGCAGGCGTGGTGCTTTCGGGCAGTATGGAGCCTGAGATGGGTATTAATGACCTGATCATCGTGTGTCAATCCGATGCATACGCCGTCGGAGACGTGGTTGTTTACCAGACGGGCAGAATTCCCGTGGTTCACCGGATTGTGTCGTTGGACGAAAAGACCGTGGTCACCAAAGGCGATGCGAACAACGCCACTGATGAGCCGATTTCCCCCTCCGATATCAGCGGCAAGGTAATCGGATGCCTGCCCGGAGCGGGACTGGTCGTGGAATTCATGCAGAGTTGGCCGGGGATGCTTCTGGTAATCGGTGCGGCACTGCTGCTGCTGGAAATGTCTTTCCAACGCGAACGCAGCCGCGGCGAACGTGAGCTGGAAGAAATCAGGGCGGAAATAAAGCGGCTCAGTGAGCAGCAGAATCAGAATAGCGACGTTGATCAGGTATGATTTCAATTTTACAATATAGCAGGTGAGATCAATATGCAGGAAAAAAAGACTTCAAATAGAGCAATGAGTTCCGGGCTGTGTCGCATCTGCGCGGCAATGCTGATGTTGACACTCATTTCGTGCCATGTGATCTCAGGCACAATGGCAAAATATGTCAGCAGCAGCGGGCAGCAAAACAGCGATGATGCAAGGGTGGCTTCATTCTCAGTGAATGCCAGCGGAAACAGCAGTGATGCTCTGAGCATGATATACGGAGAAAGCGCAGACTATACGCTGAATATAAAAAACGATTCCGAGGTAGCTGTGAGCTACCAGGTCATTATATCATTTGCCGACGACGTCAGCGATAAGCTCGCTGTTGCGTTAGGAACGGCAACCCCACAGAACGGTGTTTATAACAGTTCCGAAAACAAGACGGTATTCACCTTTACAGACAGCGGTTTCTGTCTGAATGTCGGTGAAGAAGTGTCAAAGAATCTGGTTATCACTGCAAAGGCGTCCTTCCTGCCGGACGAAAACACCAAGGTGGAATCACTGTCCGAGAACTATGGCTTTGATACGCAGGTTCTCTTTGAGCAGATAGACTAAAGGAGGTAAGCGGTTTGAAACAATACAGAAAAACGATACGTACGGCGCTTATGGGTATAGCCATATTGTTAATAGCAGCCGGAGCTATCACCATTGCGACATCCGGCATTGCCTCTGCCAAGTATACCCAGCAGAAGGTAGCGCAATCCGTTCCCGTGTTGATCACCGTGGACGCTGATCTTGCCGGCACGCTCGAAGTTCTGGAGCACAAAGCGACCAGGAAGGATTCCGGCGTGTATTCGCTGGGCGATGAGGAAGTCAGTGCAAATGAATACCACCTCATGCCGGGAGTGGATG
Source organism: uncultured Eubacteriales bacterium (assembly GCA_900317765.1). GTDB lineage: Bacteria > Bacillota > Clostridia > Oscillospirales > Acutalibacteraceae > RUG762. Next base: position 2,099 of record ONID01000101.1, read on the forward strand.
TTCCCAAAGATCCCTTTGTCAAAATAACCGGCAAGACAGAGATTCCCGCCTATGTGTATATTGAGGTTGTCGATCATACGCAAAGCACCTTCACTTATACAATCAACTCCACCGACTGGCTTTTGCAGACGGGATGCACAGGCAGAAACGGCGGCACAGTGTACGCCTATAAAGAAACAGTGAAAAAGACCGCTGAAAACGGCGGCAACCTTACGCTGCCTATTCTGTCAGGCGATCATCCTGTCATAACCGTCAGCCACGAACTCAGCCTGGACAGCACACAGTATTCAAATGCAGGGCTCGATTTTTACGCCTATATGGCACAGGCTGTCGAGGGAAAGACGGCGGAAAATATCTATAATTCGCAGATTGCCAGATCGTAGTCGCAGTCGAAAATGGATAACAGCATCATGATATAAATTCAACAAGGGGAGATGATCGAGTTGAAAAAGAAAGCCAGACTGCAAAAGAAGCTGATAGTCAGGACGATGTCCTTTCTCATGGCGTCAATGCTGCTTTTGCTGGTGATACCGTTTGTTGCGCTCGCTGCCGGCAAGGAAGAGCCCGAACCCGGCAAAAAGGGAGATTTCCGTCTTTTTTCAATGTTCTACACCGTCACGCAGGTCACGCTGGAACCAAATCAGGAACAGCCGACCGTCGTTTCCGCCGAAGTCGGCAGCGGGATGGAAGTATTGCAATACCAGTGGCAGGCCTACTCACTTACCCAGGAAAAGTATGTGGATGTAGCCGGCCAGACGCACAAGGAAATCGGCATAACCGAAAGGCTTGCATCGTCCTACAATTACGGAAACGGACAGAGCTATTTCCGGTGTCAGGCGACTGTGAGCGACAGCGATATCAATTATCCGCTTTATTCCGATGTTCTGACAGTTGCGCTGCCTAAAGAGGAGGCAGCGTCTTCTCAGACAGAGGATACGGTAAGCACCGTAGAGACGATAGAATTGACCGAGCCCACACTGCCCGGTGAAACGCAGCCGACACAGCCGGAAGTGACCGAACCGACCGCTGACCCCAATCAGGAGGAAGTCACCCAGCCGACACAGCCGGAAGTGACCGAACCGACCACTGACCCCAATCAGGAGGAAGCGACCGAACCGACCGTGGCAGAAGAGACGGGAGAAAAAGACCGGCCTGCCGAAGGCGAGAAGAACGTCGAGGATGAAGGCGAGCCCATTAAAGGCAGCCTGATAGTCCCGCAGGCCGAGCAGGAAGGCAAAGACTCCGACTCTGCCCCGCTCAGAGGAATGCTGTTGGTTCCGCTGAGAGGGGCTGCGGATATCAACATCACCTTCAATCTTGACGGAGGCTCAGGTGTTGACAATCTGACGGGTCTGACAACCGGAGAGTCTCAGCTGATCGGCACGCCGTCCAAAAACGGATATATTTTTACAGGCTGGGAACTCACCTCGCCCGACAATCTTGACGCGGACGTCAAAACAGCGCTTGAAAACGAAGCCGACAACGGCAATCTCACCGTGCCGGAGTACAGTGTTGAATTTAAGGCAACATGGGAAGAGGAAAGTGATCCTCCTGTAACTACTCAGTATACTATTTTATACTGGGTGCAAAATATCAATGATGATGGATATACAGTTTATACAACGAAACATGTATCCAATGTTACTTCAGGTACAAGGCAGCAGGTATCAGAGAGTAATTTGACACTTCCTTCTTCAACTCTGAGTCAATATGTCGATATGGATCTCACAAGGAGTGAAAGAGGAGAAAAAGTAATTAACGCGGACGGATCGACTGTGTTTAATTTGTTTTACAATAGAAAAACCTATACCATTACTTTTAATGTCAATACACCTAGTGATGTCAATTCCGGACCTGCATTTGGTTCTCATTCACTTACTTTTAATGCGAGGTATGAGCAAGTAATAGAATCCCTGTGGCCTGATGAGTCATGGGTTACAGAAAATCCAAGAGTTCTTATTTTGGGATTTTTTGAATGGAAAGTCTATTATTTCCAATGTGTCAAATCCTCAGATAACAAAGTGTTTTATAATAAACCGATTCAACTGACAACACTTTTATTACCCAATCCCGAACAACAATCTTATACATTTGATCTTCAATGGACGACGGATTCAACTAAACGTTATATTCGCTATAGATTTCAAACACTTGAACAGGCAAAAAACGGGGATACAAATTATTCACACTATGTTGCTCGTGAAGACATTATGAAAGATCAAACTGTTTATAATAATAGTCCAAGCCTGGATGACTATAACATTCCAGGGTTTAGTTTGCAGTACGGGAGGCGTAGCGGAACTTCTTATTATCGTTACTACCAAAGAAAGAAACCCTACGTTTATTTCATCAATGCAGATGTTAATCCTGTCCAATATTATTATGAGCAGGAGATTAGTCAGCCTGCGGACCCAACAAAAAGTGGATACCAATTTGATGGCTGGTATTATGATCCGGAATTAACAAATCCTGTTAATTGGAATTCCATTAAAATGAAAGAGAGCGATATGCATTTGTATGCCAAGTGGACAAAGTTACCCGGTCCTCAATCCACCGTCACTGTATACAATTACAAAGACGATAGCAGCGCTCTTCAAGACCAGCTCACCACGATAACTACCCCCACCGGCACCCCAGCGAAACCTGATAGCGCCGTTCAGAACCGTTCTCGTGACGGGTACAGATTTGTCGGTTGGCGCTATGATGACAACGGCACCGAGAGAGAATTTGTCTTTAACTCCACAGTGGTCAATTCAAATATGACCGTTTACGGCAAGTGGACGGCAAATAACGTCACCGTCACGGTTTACAAGACACAGGCCGACATGAATAATGGTTCGCCTGTTCTGACGATTATTACCACAACGCCGGGTTCAACGGCGGAGGCGAATGAGGACATTACAGGAGCTTCGCTGGAAGGTCACACGTCGTCCGGATGGAAAACAGAAAGCGGTTCCGTTTTTGTGTTCGACTCGACTCCGGTAACGGAAAACATCAAAGTGTACGGCGAATGGACGCCCAACAGTTATACCCTGACAATTCATTTCAACAACGGCATTAACGCTGATATCACAGAGTCGGTTCCCTACGGCTTCCCGATCAGAAGCACCGCGCCTTCCTATTCGGATTGGGAAGGACACGATTTCGGAGGATGGTTCGCTAATTCCGAATTTACCGGAGATCCGGTGGATTGGAATACACCGATGCCTGTAGGCGGTTATCATGTGTATGCCAAGTGGAACATCAAAACGTTCAAAGTCAGATTTTATTATGAGCCTCAATGTTATTCCGGTGACCAGATTACGATTAATCCAAGCACATCATCTCCGTTGGAATATATTACCGTTGAATACAATAGCGCTCTTTCTGCAGAAGGCTATACAACCAACTTCGGACCGCTTTCTCGGCTTAATGATAAAACGGATAAAGCGTTTGGCGGATGGTATTATCAGGTGGAAGGCAGCGATGATCTTCCGTTTGTATTTAGCGGTTCCGATGGTGCTACTCATGTAACATCTGATTTGAATGTTTATGCAACATGGGTTGATAAAGAAGGCAGTCTGACAATTACCAACAGCAGCACGTCGGTAAATGTGTTTAAAATTACAAAGTCAGGCGATGCAGTGAATTGTCTGAGAGTCGTTGTTCCTAACGGAGGAAGCGTCACGGTAGCACACCTTGGATACGGTACGTACACCGTCACCGCGGAAACTTGGGGCTACAAGAGCACATTCTCGTCCGAAAATACCACGGCAACGATAAACGCTCCGGGGCAAACTCCAACTGTAGAATTCACCGGGAATCTCATAGGGTTTAACTGGCTCAGCGGCGAAACACGGAAGCTCTTTTCCCTCGGACTCTGATGTGAGGAGGTTGTTTTATGAAGATAATTTCTAAAATTCTCAAATACAAAAGGGCAATTCTCCTCACCGTGCTGGCCATGATCTGTTTCACATCCATCATGTCAGTCGGTCCGACCTACGCATATCTCAAAATTATCCATGATGATCAGATGGTGGATAACAACTTTGATGTTTCCAGGCAGGTCAATCCCACCGTGTCCAAGGACTATACTGTGAATGTGGGCGATAACAAGGTGAACGCCGACGATACAGGCTATTCGGTATATGTGCGTGCAACCGTTGTGGCGTCATGGAAAAAAGGCAGCGAAGTATTGGGCGTGTTCCCTGAACAAGGCGTCAATTACTCGCTCGCATTAGGAAGCAGAAAGTGGGTGTATAATAACGCGGACGGATATTACTATTATAATGAAACAGTAAAATCCGGCGATCCCACGGAACCTCTGCTTTTAGGGTACAGTCAGATAGGCAACGCACCGGAGGAAGGCTATGTCCTTTCGGTTGAAGTTCTTACCCAGACCATACAGGCGGTCGGCAAAAAGAATGGCACACTGGCTGTAACAGATGCTTGGGGATATACTCCCCCACAACCCTCCAACCCGTAGTCAATCATGTCATTTTTTAATAGCCGTCGTTTAGTTATTGCGACGGCTATTATTGACTTGAAACAGTTTGACAGGCGGACTCCACAAATATTCATCGTATACACATCGAATAAAGCACATAATAAGCGCAAATTCATAAGATGATATTCAGAATATTGTATAAATCATCTAAATATTCCTTTTTTCAATGTATGATAACGAACAATCCGATGATTTTTAAAATTTACATTAATTCCTACTTGATTTACTGTCAAAACTTTGATATAATTACATGTGAAAAGAGCAGATGCCCCCGTGAAAAAAACGGGAATAAGACAGCATCTGCTGCAAAGGAGTGTGCCTGTTGACAGAAAAGGAACTGAAAAAACTTAGCAGGCAGGAGCTTCTGGAAGTGCTGCTGGCGCAAAGCAAAAAAATTGACCGACTGAATGGAAAGCTCAAGGAGACGCAGGATAAACTTACCGAAAGAGAGATTGCGATTTCCGAGGCAGGTTCCATTGCGGAGGCATCACTGATTCTCAACAATGTGTTTGCCGATGCGCAGAAAGCAGCCGATCAGTATTTAGAGAACATCCGCCGCATGCACGACCAAGCTGAGCTGGAACTTTCCGAAACCGTGCGTCTGATCTCTCACAATGACACGGAAGGCACTGAAGAAGAGACGGAAGTCGCTGAAGCAGTCCGTGAAGAGACAGACCGGGCGGAAACGGAAAGAGTTCAGGAAGAGGCAGAGATAGATCGGGCGGAAGCAGAAAAAGCTCGGGAAGAGGCAGAGATAGACCGGGCGGAAGCAGAAAAAGCCCGGGAAGAGGCAGAGAGAGACCGGGCGGAAGCAGAAAAAGCCCGGGAAGAAGCAGAAAAAGCCCGGGAAGAAGCAGAAAGAGCCAGGGCGGAAGCAGAAGCGGACAGAGCGGCAGCCGCACAGTATCTTGAAGAAATTGCCCGCATGAAAGAGCAAACCGAGCAGGAATGTGCCGAGCGCAAAAAGCGTGCAGACAAACAGATTCGCCACAGCCTGATACGCACCAAGAAAGCGGTTCAGCAGATGATGGGGCTTTACGCTAACGAGGTGATGAAGCGGGTGAAGATGCTTCAGGAATGGGACAAGCAAATGGAGGCATTGCGTGAAAGAGAAAATAACAAGCGTTCTGCAAGGTCTGAAGAATAAGACCGCTTCATTATGGAAAACAATACGTAACGCAGCCGGAAAAACGTGGTCGACAATACGGGAATATGCCGGAAAATTCTGGACGATCATTCGGGAAAATGTCGGCAGGGTGTGGAAGGCTCTTAAAGAATCAGGATTTGGCGTCTGGGCATCCGGGTGTCTGTCCAAAATAAAATGCTCCCGTCAGGTTCAGGCAGTCAAAAACAAAGCTGCACAGTTCAGGCGGAAAGATCCGGAAACAAGTCCGGAGGAGCATGATCAGAAGCCGAAAGCGTGGGATACATCCGC
>ONID01000120.1 GCA_900317765.1 uncultured Eubacteriales bacterium
ACTTGAAGCGCTGCCGGTTGCCTACCGCATCACGGAGGGCGGACAGGAGAAGGTCAAATACTATCAGTACGTGGTGAACGAGGTCGAATTCGACAACTACAAAGCGTATTACGAGAAGGTTGAGGGCAGTGACGCGATGAACATCACCAACCGCTACAACGGTCCGCTGCTTCCCACCACCGGCGGCGCAGGCGTGCTGATGTTCTACGCGGTCGGTATGTTCCTGCTGATAGGCGGCGGCATGCTTCTGATCATCCTCCGTACCTCCGACAAGAAAAAGAAGCAACTCTGTTCCGCTGGAAATGTGCGAAAGACAGGACTCATCGGCAACACAGAGCTCGATATCTCGAATTTCTCTGATTTTTACAAGTATCTCAAGAAGAAAAAGAAGTAATCAACGCACGAAGGAGAGTTCCGCATTATGAAAAAATTCATTGACACCCTACTGTTAATTATGATCATACTGACGGGGCTCTCCCTGTTCCTCTATCCGACGGTCAGCAATTACATGAGCGAACAGAACGGCTCGCGGGCGATAGAGGATTATGCCGAAAACGTCAGCGGACTGGATCAAGCCGCAAGCGCCGAAGAGCTTGCCAAGGCGGAGCGTTACAACGAGGCGCTCTACCGGAGCAGCATTGACGCCGAACCGACCTCGGTTTCCCAGTCGGATTACGACTACATGCTCAATCTTTCCGGCGACGGGATGATCGGATATGTCGACATACCGCGCATCAACGTCCGTCTGCCCATCTACCACGGCACCGACGGAAAGACGCTGGAAAGCTATATCGGGCATATGCCGTCCAGTTCGCTGCCGGTTGGAGGCGAGAGCACCCACTGTGTTCTCACCGGACACACCGGAATGCCCAACGCGAAGCTGCTCACCGATCTGAATAAAGTGCAGATAGGCGACCGCTTCACGGTGACGACACTCAACCGCAAGCTCACCTACGAAGTAGAGAGCGTCACAGTGGTGGTGCCGGATGAAACCGAAGCGCTCCGGATCACAAAGGGGCAGGATCTATGCACGCTTGTCACCTGCACGCCCTACGGGATCAACACCCACAGGCTGCTGGTGAAGGGACACCGTGTGGAGGAATCCGCGCCTGAGCAAGCGTCGATCAGTACGTCCTTCGTGGATGTGCTGCTGAACGATCCGATCATGATAGCGCTTGCAGCACTGCTGATCATGCTGATGCTGACATACGCAGTGACCAAATTGAAACGAGATTAGAAATCAAAAAAATTCAGAGAAACAGAGGCGAGAAAAATGATAAAAACGAAAAGAAATCCTTTCTACAAAAAAAGTATATCGGTTTGTCTGATAATGATGATGCTTCTGTCCGCCTTTGCCATTCACGCCTTCGCGGCGGCTGATTCCATCGACCCGATCATACTTGATCAGGAATGTACGCTGATAGTCCAGTTCCTCGACAAAAGCAATCATCCGATAGACGGCGCGGAGTTCCGTCTCTATAAGGTGGGAGAAGTGTCGAGAACCGGCGCGTTCTTCATCAAGGAGCCGTTTGACAGCGTGTATAATCCGGAGGATGAGTGGAAAGACGTTGTCACCGCCATGCGGAATTACATCCACAGCGAAAGCCTGATGGGCCGTCCCATCACTCCCCTGATGACCCGGACGACCGACGACAACGGCGTGGCTGTCTTTGCGTCGGATGAAAATGTCAGGCTCCTGACCGGACTTTATCTGGTGGAGAGCGTTCCGCGGCAGTATCAAGAAGCGCACGGTCCATATGCAGCCGAAGACACCTTTGAGGCCACTCCGTTCATCGTCCGACTCCCGAATTTCGTCGGCGAAAACCACGACGGCGAGCATGATATATGGAATTACGACGTCATCGCCGCACCCAAGGAGGTCATTTACTCCGGCAACAGCTTCTGGATTCATTACAAAGACAACAACCAGAGAATAGGAGGAGCCACCGTCACGGGAATGCCGCACCTGCTGGACGAGCAATTCCACCTTGACGACACCCGCCTGAGATACTTCCCCAATCCGGAGGATGTGCTTCAACCCTATACCAGAACCAGCGGCGCGTCGAATTCCAACGCATTTGTCCTTGACAAAAACTGCGATCCGCAGGCAGAGGGCTACACCTTCATAGGCTGGAATACCGATCCTGATGCGGACGAAGGATATTCCACGGTGGCATTTTCCAAAAATGACAGGGACTACACCGTCTATGCTATCTGGGAGGTTAACCAAGAAGACCCGCCGGAGACCGAGACTCCGACTGAGACCGAGACTCCGACTGAGACCGAGACTCCGGTCGAGACCGAGACTCCGGTCGAGACTGAGCCTCCGGTCGAGACTGAGCCTCCGGTCGAGACCGAACCTCCGGTCGAGACCGAACCTCCGGTCGAGACCGAACCTCCGGTTGAGACTGAGCCTCCGGTCGAGACCGAAACTCCGACCGAGACCGAAACCCCGACCGAGACCGAAACCCCGACCGAGACCGAAACCCCGATTGAGACCGAAACTCCGACCGAAACCAACGTGCCGAGTGAAACGCAGAGCGATACACCAAGCAGCGATCCGGCTAAAAACAACGGCGGCGGAGGCGGCGGCTCCAAAAAGGACCCGATACTTCCCCAGACTGGTGTGCTGTGGTGGCCGGTTCCGGTGCTTGCGATACTCGGCTTCGGCGTGTTCCTGGCCGGTGTGTTCCTTGGCAGGAAGAAGAAGGATGATTCAAAGAAACTCCGTTCCAACATCGGCATCATGCTGATCTCCGGCATCGTATTGGTTTCGTCTTCGCTCGCGCTTGTCCTCTACAACGGATGGGACAACATGAGAGCGGGTTCTGAATCAGCGAAGGAACGCACAAGAATCATGCGCGTGATTCCCGGTCCCGACGACAAGACTTCCGATGTGCGTCTGGAAAGCGGAAAAAGCATCACCGACATGCCCGTCAAGAGAATTCAGGGCGAAGATTTCGCAGCCATCCTGAGTATACCGTCGCTGTCGCAGGAGCTGCCGATACGCAACACGTGGAGCTATCCCGGACTGCGCCGTTCACCCTGCCGCTTCACAGGCTCGGCATACACCGACAATCTGGTGATCTGCGGACACAATTACAGCGCCCACTTCGGCAGCATCAAGCGCCTGAAGGAAGGCGACGAAATAACGCTCACGGCTATGAACGGCGACATCTTCCACTATCAGGTGAAGAAAGTCACCGAACTGTCCCCACTTGCGTATAACGAAATGATCGCGTCCGGTTATGACCTGACCCTCTTTACCTGCACCATCGGCGGCAGCGCAAGAGTGACGGTCAGATGTACCCTGACAGGCTTTGAGCCGCACGACAAAAACATCATCAGTTCTGAATATGCGCTGTTCTGATGACATTTAGTCATTCCGATCATTCTTTCTTTCAGATGATCGGAAGCAGCCTTCTGAAGAACAACCAAAAAAGCACTTGACTCACAGGCAGGCATCACGGATGCGCCTATGGTCAAGTGCTTTTTTCGGTATTTGCCTGTCAAAAAGTTTCAAACAAATTGACATATGATATGGATGTGCTATATTATTAGTGAAAACAATGAGTTAAGCAATTTGAATGAAGCAAATGACGGGCTATGTTTCATTTGTCCTGAGCTTACTGTAAACATCTGACTTCACCGCATTTACGCGTTTATATCACCACCAAAGCAAAGAGGCGATCGACACATTCAAACTGTCGGTTGCCTTTTTGCGCTAAAAAATAAATGATGACGTTACCTCCTGCCTAAACAAAAACGCCTGCCGGCTTCGCAAATGAAACCAACAGGCGCTTTTTTTATTCAGTTAGCCGCAAAGCGCAGGGGGAGAAGGATTAATACTTCTTGCGCTCTACATAAGAGGTGTGCAGCACTTCGTGTGCGACATGGCTGCCGGGCTTGCCGAAGAACTCATCGTAAACCACCTTGATGGAGGGATTCTGATGGGACTTTCTGATCGGCATTGCCTTGTCGGCTTCATAGATCGCCTTGCTGCGCAGACCCTTGACGTCAACGAAGTTGCGGACGGAAGCGGGCTGGATGGGCTGACCGCCGCCGTTGATGCAGCCGCCGGGGCAGCACATGACTTCGATGAAGTGATAGTTCTTCTCGCCGGCTCTGACAGCGTCAAGCAGCTTGGCAACGTTGGAAAGACCGGAAGTGACAGCGACGTTGACGTCCATACCACCGACATGATAGGTGGCTTCCTTGACGTCTGCCATGCCTCTTACCTCGTGGTAATCGACAGCTTCGAGATCCTTGTTTTCCAGCCAGTCGGCAGCGGTTCTGAGAGCCGCTTCCATAACGCCGCCGGAGGAACCGAAGATGACAGCCGCGCCGGTGGAATCGCCGAGAATGGAGTCGAACTTCTCGTCGGGCAGGGATGTGAAGGTGATGCCTGCGCGCTCGATCATTCTGGCAAGCTCACGGGTCGTGAGTGCGATATCGACGTCCGGAACGCCTGCCGCGCTCTGATCGTCACGTCCGACCTCGAATTTCTTCGCGGTACAGGGCATGACGGAGACAACGACGATGTCCTTGGGATCGATGCCGTTCTTCTTGGCGTAATAGGTCTTGATGGTAGCGCCTTCCATCTGCTGCGGAGACTTGCAGGTGGAGAGGTTGGGGATGAAGTCGGGATAATAAGTCTCGCAGAACTTGACCCATCCGGGCGAGCAGGATGTGATCATCGGCAGAACGCCGCCGTTCTTGACGCGCTCGACGAATTCGTTGGCTTCTTCCATAATGGTGAGGTCAGCACCGAAGTCGGTGTCGAACACCTTGTCGAAGCCGAGTCTGCGGAGAGCCGCGGCCATCTTGCCCTCGACGTTGGAGCCGATCGGCATGCCGAAGCATTCGCCGAGGGTGACTCTGACGGAAGGAGCGGTGTGAACGACCACATGCTTCTTGGGATCCGCGATAGCGGCGAATACGTCGTCAATCTGATCCTTCTCGGTGAGAGCGCCGGTGGGACATGCCACGATACACTGACCGCAGGAGATACAGGGAACGTCAGCCAGCTTCTTTTCGAAGGCGCAGCCGATGTTGGTATCAAAGCCTCTGGCATTGGCGCCGATGACGTTGACGAACTGCTCACGGCAGGCGGCGACGCAGCGGCGGCAGAGGATGCACTTCTTGTTGTTTCTGACCAGGTGGGCGGCGGAATCGTCGATCTCGGAGGGAGTCATCGCGCCTTCGTACTTGTTCTCGTCCACGCCGTAGTCGTTGCAGAGCTTCTGGAGCTCGCAGCTGCCGCTTCTCACGCAGGAGAGGCACTTCTTGTCGTGGTTGGAGAGAATCAGCTCAAGGGTGGTCTTTCTGCTGTTGCGGACTGCGGGTGTATTGGTGAATACTTCCATCCCCTCGTTGACGGGGTAAACGCAGGCGGCAACCAGCGAACGGGCGCCCTTGACTTCCACAACGCAGATACGGCATGCGCCGATGGCGTTGATCTTCTTCAGGTAGCAAAGTGTGGGAATTTCAATTCCGGCATAGCGTGCTGCTTCAAGAATTGTAGAACCCTGCGGGACGGAAATCGCCACGCCGTTAATTTTAATATTGACCATATCCATTTCAGCAACACTCCTTTCTTACTGCTTTGAAATAGCGCCGAACTTACAGGTAGCCATGCAGGCGCCGCACTTGATGCACTTGGCGGTATCAATGACATGCGGCTGCTTGACGGTGCCGGAGATGGCTCCGACCGGGCACTTTCTGGCGCAGGCGGTACAGCCCTTGCACTTGTCGGCGTCGATGACGTACTGGAGCAGGTTCTTGCAGACGCCTGCGGGGCACTTCTTGTCAACGACGTGAGCAATGTATTCGTCGCGGAAGTAGCGGAGTGTGGAAAGAATCGGGTTGGGAGCCGTCTGACCCAGACCGCAGAGGGAGTTGGCCTTGATGTAGTAGCAGAGGGATTCGAGCTTGTCGAGGTCTTCCATCGTGCCGTTGCCGGAAGTGATCTTCTCGAGGATTTCAAGCAGTCTGCGGGTACCGATACGGCAGGGAGTACACTTGCCGCAGGACTCGTCAACGGTGAATTCGAGGAAGAACTTGGCGATATCGACCATACAGCTGTCCTCGTCCATGACGATCAGACCGCCGGAACCGACCATAGCGCCGATGGCAATCAGGTTGTCATAATCGAGCGGAACATCGTAATGCTCTGCCGGAACGCAGCCGCCGGAAGGACCGCCCATCTGAGCAGCCTTGAACTTCTTGCCGTTGGGAACGCCGCCGCCGATTTCCTCGACGACTTCGCGAAGGGTGGTGCCCATCGGGATTTCAAGAAGACCGGTGTGCTTGATCTTGCCGCCGAGAGCAAAGACCTTGGTGCCCTTTGCCTTCTCGGTACCCATTGCGGCGAACCACTCGGCGCCGTTGAGGATGATGCGCGGAATGTTGGCGTAGGATTCAACGTTGTTGAGGATGGTGGGCTTGCCGAACAGACCCTTGACCGCCGGGAAAGGAGGACGGGGACGCGGCTCGCCGCGGTTGCCTTCGATGGATGTCATCAGAGCGGTCTCTTCGCCGCATACGAACGCGCCGGCGCCGAGTCTGATGTCGAGGTCGAACTTGAAGCCTGTGCCGAAGATGTTGTCGCCGAGCAGTCCGGCTTCACGGGCCTGCTGAATG
>ONID01000068.1 GCA_900317765.1 uncultured Eubacteriales bacterium
CCAGCCGAAAGCGTCATAGAGCAGGTTGTATTTCGGTGTGGAAGAGAGATATTCGTTGCCGCGCACAACGTGTGTAATCGCCATCAGATGATCGTCGATGACGTTGGCAAAATTGTAGGTGGGATAGCCGTCGGATTTGATGAGAATCTGATCCTCCAGCTCGGCATTGTCTATTTCCACCAGCCCGAACACCGCGTCCTCAAAGGAGGAAGTGCCTTCATGCGGCATCTTCTGTCGGATGACAAAAGGCTCTCCCGCGGCAATGCGCCTGTCGGCTTCTTCCAGCGGAATGTCGCGGCAGTGTCCGTCGTACTTGGCGATTCCGCCGGCTTCGGTGTGCAGCGATTCGAGACGCTCCTTGGTGCAGAAGCAGTAGTAGGCGTGTCCCGCTTCCACCAGCTTGCGGGCGTATTCCATATAGATGGGCTTGCGTTCCGACTGGATGTAGGGACCGTATTCGCCGCCCACGTCGGGGCCTTCGTCCCACAGCAGACCGGTCTCACGCAGTGTGTCGTAAATGATGTCCATCGCGCCGTCTTTGAGGCGTTCGCGGTCGGTGTCCTCTATGCGGAGAATGAAGTCGCCGCCTTCTTTTTTGGCAATAAGATAGGCATAAAGCGCGGTGCGCAGGTTGCCGACGTGCATGTATCCGGTCGGCGACGGTGCGAAGCGTGTTCTGATTTTAGCCATTTGAAAAAAATCCTCTCTGTTATTTTTGCAAGATTGCTTATAAACATTTTTCGCGTATAATGTATTATGAATAATACATTACATTTTAACACTTAGATTCATCAATGTCAACTCATTTTCTTCCATACAATTCGACGTAAATATAAAACAATCGACAAAAAATAAGTACATTTTGCAAATATTGACAAAAATATCTTGTAATTTATGGCGTATATGTGGTATGATTTATTTGTTACAGATTATTAAGCAAAGGGTGAGAAAATTGGATGATTCCGAACTTAGCCTTGAAAACAACAAAAATGATGATTTGGATATATGTGTCGGCAACGGTCAAACAGCCGACGGACTTCAGATTGCCGAGGGCGTTCACGGAGTGAAATTTTACTCGGGTGAAGGCGAAGACAAAAAGCTGCACGGCGTTTGCATGCCTTCCCCTTGTGCGCTCGGGTGCTCCTTTGACAGGGAACTTGTGCGCGAGGTGGGCAAGGCTGCGGGCAGTCTTGCGGTGGAAGGCGGTTACAATGCCCTGCTCTCTCCTGATGCGGGAGTGGTGCGCAGTCCCCTTTTCGGCTCGATGGCTGACCGATTCGGGGAAGACCCCTACCTCTGCGGCACGCTTGCATCCGAATGGGTCAGCGGCGTACAGTCGGAGGGCGTCGCTGCGGTGCTGGATCATTTTGCGGGAAGCAATCAGGCAACCGGCAAATTCACCTGCGACAGCATGATCGACAAGCGGGCGCTGCATGAGATATATTTAAAGCCCTTTGAAATGGCTGTCAGGCAATCCAACCCCAGAGCCGTGCGCTGCGGCATCAATAAAATAAACGGACTGGCCAGCTGTGAGAACCACGTGCTGCTGACCGATATATTAAAGCGTCAGTGGAAATTCGAGGGCGCCGTGCTTGCGGACATGAGGGTCGCAGACGCTGCCGAAGCAATGGCCTGCGGCGTGGATATGGCATTCCCGCATGGTGGCTGGCGAATGAAACGCCGGCTCCGAAAGGCACTGCGGGAAGAAAAAATGCCGCAGCATTATCCCAAGGCATCTGCCGCCAGGATCAAGAACGCCTGCGATTTCGCGGTAAGCGAATTTTCCGCGCCGATGGGGGAGGAAGAATGCCTTGAAATTGCGGTGAAGGCCGCAGAGGCGTCCGGTGTATTGCTGAAGAATCATCGCGGCACGCTGCCGCTGCCGCTGGGCTGTTCCATTGCCCTGATCGGAAGACAGGCGCAGAATATGCGCATCCAGCGCAGGGGAATGCATGCGCTGGACGTCGGGAACGTCCGGAACATTCTCCATGTGTTTGACGACAACCAGATCAGGTACAAATACTGTGAAGGATACGGAGAGAATTCCGCCCAAGACAGCGAACTTCTCGCAGAGGCGGTGAAATGCGCCTCCGAGTCGGAATTTGCGGTTGTGTTTGTGGGATTTGACGACGTTTACGACAACGCCGCGTCCGACCGCTTTACCAATCAGCTGCCGAAATCCCAGACCAAGCTGATCAGCGCGGTGGCAAAGGTCAATCCGAACACCGTGATAGTGGTGGGAGGCAGCGCGCTTCCCAAGATGAACTGGATAGGCAGAGTCAAGGCTGTGCTCTACCTGCCTTTGGGCGGTGAGGGCGTTGCCCAGGCGCTCTATGATCTGCTTTTCGGGTTTGCCAATCCCTGCGGGAGGCTGTCGGTCAGTTATTCGCTCAATGAATCGGATCTGCCCTGCGGCGATACGTTCGGACAGGATGCGGAGCTTTCCCAGTACCGTGAGAGCATTTACGTGGGGTACAGATATTTCAATAAGGCGGGAATCTATGCCGCGTTTCCCTTCGGCTACGGTCTGAGCTATACGTCCTTCGAATATTCGCGCATGCGGGTCAATTCCTGTGCCGATGGATGGGAAGTCAACGTGGATGTGAAGAACGTCGGTATGCGCGATGGCAGCGAGATTGTGCAGTTCTATGTCGAACCGCCCAAGGGTGACAAATTCCGTCCCGTACGTGAGCTCAGGCAATTCCGAAAGATTTTTCTTTCCATCGGGGAAAAGCGGACGGTGTCGGTGGTAATACCGCACGGCGCGTTGGAATACTACAGTGAGGAATACGGCAGGTGGCGTACCACCGGAGGACGGTACAGGATTTGGGCTGCCGCGTCCTCCGCCGATCTGAGAACAGACGTCTGGGTGACGGTGAAGGGCGAGCCTGTAGAAAAATACGCCGTTCCCCAGTGGTATAAAAAGCCATCCGGAAGACCGACCGAGAAGGATTTTTTGGCGATATTCGGTCAGGCTACCACCCAGAAGCGTCTTCCCACCGAGCAGACCTATTCAACGGATAATACGCTGCATCAGCTTTACCCCATCGGCATCATCAGGGCTGCCGTGAAGCTGATCAGATTTGCCGCTGACAAAATCATCAAAACCGCCAACCGCAGGGAGCCGGAATACGCCGAGCGCATTGATCTGATTCTGAATATGCCGGTCAACAGGCTCAGCGGCTACTGCCGCGGTTTTTATCCCATGAAGCTGACCAGGCTGGTCATAGCGATGGCAAACAGGCGCAGGAGGAAACGCAGATGATCATCACCGACATTCGCAGCGACGCATGCGACGGACTGTATTTCGGAAAGGTCTTTTCGACGCTTTTCGACAGGGAAATAGACGTTGTACTTCACGGTATGGATGAGGATTATCTGCGTTACGCGGATAACTGCGCGTCGTACTTCAACAGCATGCCGCAGGAACTGCTTGCCCTGCTGAAAAAATATTCCTTCCGATACTGCGAGGATATGAGAGACTTCTTTGACCCTGCATTTCCCGATGTGCCGGAAAATGTCAGTGAGGAAACCGTGCTGGATTACGCGCGGGTCAATTGCCTGATCATTGAGAAGCCGAAAGACAGGAACGTCATCGGCTTCGGTGTGGAATTCAGCTGCGACTGGGAGCGGGAACACGGCATGGAATGGACGATACGCGGCGACAGGGTGCTGTATGTGGGCGACTTCATGGGCATCAGCCCGTGGTACGCCGACCGGGTGTATGAAACCGAGTGCCGCAGCTATGTGTACGAGGGTTTTTCTCTCTGATTGATCAATTCATCCGGAAAACAAAAGACACAGACCGTGCCGGAAAAGCCGTGTCTGTGTCTTTTTTGTATGGGTGAAGTCAATTGCTTTCTGCCTTTATCAGCCCTTGGAGGGAATATAAGGAATAATGGACTGTGCAAGGCTGCTGACCGGCATAGACTGGAGATAAACCTTGCCGGGACCGGTGACGACCGTGTTGAAGAGACCTTCGCCGCCGAAGAGTACATTCTTGACGCCCTTGATGCGCTGGATGGTGATCTGGCAGGTTTCGCTCATAGCGGCAAGATAGCCGGTGTCAACGATGATCTGCTGACCGGGCTGGAGATCGTATTCCACGACGGAACCGTCGATTTCTGCGAACGCCATGCCCTGACCGCTCAGCTTCTGCATGATGAAACCTTCGCCGCCGAAGAATCCGGAACCGAGTCTCTGCTGGAAGAAAACAGAGAGCTGCACACCTGCTTCGGCTGCGAGGAAGCCTCTTTTTTGCACGACAATGCTGTTGCCGGGGGTGATGTTGAAGGGGATGATGGAGCCGGGGAAGCTGGATGCAAAGGCGATAACGCCCTGTCCGCCCTGTGCGGTGTAGATGTTCTGGAACATGGATTCGCCGCTGAACATTCTGCCGAATGCCTTGCCGATGCCGCCGTTGGTGCTGGTCTCCATCAGCATATTGGGGCTCATCCAGCACATTGCGCCGCTCTCGGTGATCATTCTTTCGCCAGCCTGCAAAGTACAGGTGACAACCGGCAACGGGGTTCCTACGATTTCATACGTCATAAAACATACCTCACTTTTTGTTGTAATGCGGAATATACTGTTTTCCGGATGAAGTGGATTGCGCCAATAAAATTATACAGCGATTTTTAAGAATTTTCAATATTTTTTAAGAAAAAATAAAATTAAATTCCGGTATCTTTGATAAATCCAAGTTCTCTCAGTCTTCTGATGGCGCTTTCGCTTCCGTTGTCTGCGGCAATCCGGTAGAAGCGGTAAGCCATATCGGAATTTTTGTCTATGCCCAGTCCGTTTTCGCAGCAGAAGCCGATATTGAACTGCGCCGCGACATTTCCGCCCCTTGCCGCCTTGCTGTACCATCGTACCGCTTCGGTATAGTTGGCGGGAACGCCCGTGCCGCTCATATAGCAATTGGCGAGGGCATTCTGCGCGTCGGCATAATTCTGATTGGCTGACGCAAGATAGAGCTGCAGGGCGTGGGAGAGATCCTTTTCCACGCCGTCGCCGAACTCAAAGCAGATGCCGAGGTTATAAATTGCCGCGGCATTGCCCTTCTCCGAAGCTTTGATAAACCACTTGATGGCTTCCTCGGGGTTTTCGTCAATGCCGCTTCCGTTTCTGAGACAGAGTCCGTAGTGCAGTTGGGCGTTGGAATGTCCCTGTTCGGCGGCGGATTTGTAGAGATCAGCCGCTTCCCGCAGATTCTTGCTCACGCCGAGTCCCTGCTCGTACATGTTTGCAAGATTGTATTGGGCGTTTGCATTGCCGCGGTTTGACGAGAGGATATACCAGTGAGCAGCCTTGACGTAATTCTGCTGAACGCGGTCCCCGTGCTCATAGCTTAATCCTAACTTGTACTGCGCGTCGGCGTTGCCCTGTTCGGCTGCCTTGATGAGTATCTGGGTCTTGATGTCGACCTGCTGAGGTTCTTCGCTGTCTTTGCGCTCTTTTGACTCGATGAATTTTTCATATTGTTTGAATTCATCTTCTTCGGTTTCGGGTGCGGCATCTTTCTTTCCGGTTTTTTTGTCCTGCTTTTCCAGGCTGCGTGCGTCGTCCCCGAGATCATTGACTGTTTTGACCGGCTCGGGCTCGGGTTCGGGTTCCGGATCAGGTTCTGAGAAAAAGCTCTTTCCGTTCCACTGACTGTCGCTGTCCATTTCGGAAAGGACATTCCGCGTGAAGTATTCATATGAATTCAGCTCGGGTTCGGGTTCCGGTTCGGGTTCGGGTTCAGGTTCAGGTTCCGGTTCCGGTTCGGGCTCGGGTTCGGGTTCCGGTTCGGGCTCGGGTTCGGGTTCGGGTTCCGGTTTGGGCTCGGGTTCGGGTTCGGGTTCCGGTTCGGGCTCGGGTTCGGAATCGGGTTGGTACCGGGAATAGCTTTCTTCCGGTGCGGACGCATCCTCATCAGAATCGGTTCCGTCGATTGATTCGTCAGCGATGTCTTCCGGTTCGTCGTCGGGTTCGGGAGCTGCCGCAAAGGATTCGTTTTCGGGCGTCCTTGTCGGATTAAATGCAAACGTGCTGCCGATCTGGGCCTGCGGCTCGTTCACAGGAAGAGGCAGCACCTCGGAAGGCGGCGGATTCTCTGTGAATTTTGGTGCGTATTCTGTTGCGCTGCGTTCACGGAGGACTGCTTTGGGTTCGACCGGTTCCGGCTTGTGCGTTATCTCGCTGATATCTAATTCCGATCCTGTCTTTTCCTTAATATCGTCGTGGCTTCCTGACAGATTGATCGGCTCGGGAGCAGGGGTGTATTCCGGAATATCCTCGTCGGTGGGATAGTTGATGGTAATAGTTTCGATTGTATCGTCCTGGGGATACGTCAGTTCAAGTGATTCGGGATCAGGCGTCTCTGCCTGTTCTGTCTTGCTGTAATCAGCGGTGATATAGAATTTAGTCTTTTGAATGGCGCGGACATGCATTTTTCTGCGCAAGTCGTTCCATAGTAATTCACTGCTGTTTTGTCGGTCAGGTTCGGGTTTCGCGGGAACGGGCTCGGGTTCTGGCTTTGCGGGAACGGGCTCGGGTTCGGGCTTTGCGGGAACCGGCTTGGATTCGGGCTTTGCGGGAACGGGCTCGGGGTCTGGCTTTGCGGGAACGGGCTCAGGTTCGGGCTTTGCGGGAACGAGCTCGGGTTCTGGCTTTGCGGGAACCGGCTTGGGTTCGGGCTTTGCGGGAACCGGCTTGGGTTCGGGCTTTGCGGGAACGGGCTCGGGTTCGGGTTTCGCGGGAACCGGCTTGGGTTCGGGCTTTGCGGAAACGGGCTCGGGTTCTGGCTTTGCGGGAACGGGCTGCGATTTCACAGGCGAACGCTTGTCTGTTCCGGCGTTGGTATTGAACCTCGGAAAGGGCAGCGACGTCGGAATGTTCTTGAAGTAATCCGGGATACCAAAGCTGTCCTCCTCTTCGTCATAGTCATCCGACATTTCAAAATCGGGAAATGCCTCGGGAGCGTCCGCAGGCAGGTCATTGACGCTGGGAAGCTCGTTTTTCACGGAGGGAATGGGGCTGCTTTCGGGTTGAATCGGAGCACGTCTGCTTTCGGATGCGGGTTGAATCATTTCGTCATTCAACTCGTCTGATGCCTCGGTCAATTCGGTATTTGAATGACTGCGATCCGTAACGGCCTCAGGCTGACGGGGTTCTTCCGGGGGATTGTTTTCGACCGTGTCTTCGCTGACGGTTGCGGGAGCCTCATTTGCTTCCGCAATGATTTCTTCGGGTTCATCGTCTGTCTCGGCTTCATTGAGTTCCTGAAGTTCATCGGCATCTTCCGATTCCTGCAATTCGTCGGGCTGGGAGGAAAATTTGTTCGGAAATGCCGACGTAGTGGGAAGCAAATAAACCTCGATCAGTGGTCTGAGGGCGTGAAGTATATCGTTTGTTTCCGTTTCCTCTAAAATGATGTAGTTTTTTTTGAGATCGGAGAAAGAAAAACCGAACTTGGTTTCGTCAAGACAAACGCATATTTTTTCGAGATTGTACATGGGGACCGCAAATCTCACGCACTCTTTGATGAGACGTGATTTGGCAGCCGACTTGGAATAAAAAATCAAAAAAGCGGCAGCCTGTGTGATCTGCTGAACGTTAAGATAGCGATACCTGTCCTCTTCATCGAAGTTTTTGTCAAAAACGATGTTATAATTTTTTGCTCTGAGCGCCTTGATGATAGGAATGACTCTCTCGGCGTCATCATGTGAATACTGTATGTAAATATATGGATATGGGTTGTATCCGCCGTAAAAATTTTCCATACCGCGCCTCCTGCGATATTTTCTCCGGCAATTATTTTGCCGTTTTCATACTATTATACAATGAGTGAATTTACTCTGTCAACATAAATAAATATTAATTTACGATTTTGTTGCAAATTACATATCCGAAATGATTCTTACAGATAATAAATTAACTGTCACGCGTTGAAAACAAATTTATGAGCAAGCTATTATTGCGCAGACGTTTTTGAAAATCAATCGGGATTCTCTGACGACTGCGCAGATCCGGAAAGGAGGCATCTGCGGTATGAACAGAAGGAAAAGGGCGCTCGGATTGTTTCTGGCGCTTGTTTCGGGAATCGCCGCCGCTGCGTTGATAACGGTGCGGCAGCTGCCCGATGACCTGATTGTCCATAACGACGGCAATGCACGGCTTGCAACATTTCTTCCCGTATCGGTCGAGATCAATGAGGAAAACGCGGATTCGGCGCGGGCGAAGCTTTTCGGCATGGTGAAGCTGAAAGACGTCGGAATTCACAGGGAGGAGCCGAAGAAGGTCCTGCTGGCAGGAACGCTGTTCGGGCTGAGAATGTACAGCGACGGCGTGATGGTGGTGGGACTTTCGGATTTTGACTCCGGCGGCAGAAAGGTCAATCCGGCAAAGGAATCCGGCATATCGCGCGGAGACATGATCCGTTCGGCCAACGGCAGGAGAATATATACCAATGAGGAATTCGCCGATGCGGTAAAGAATTCCAAAGGCGCACTGACGCTGGAATTGACCGACAAAAACGGAAAGAACAGACATGTCCGGCTCATTCCGGCTGATTCCGACGCGGACGGTTGTCTTAAAACCGGCATGTGGGTGCGTGACAGTGCGGCCGGAATAGGAACGCTGACCTTCATCGACCCGGAAAACGGGACATTCGGAGGACTCGGGCACGGTATCTGCGATGCCGATACGCATGAAATCGTTCCGATACACGAAGGAGAAATCGTATCGGCGGAAATCGGCAGTATACGCCGCGGCGTGCGTGGTTCGGCAGGTGAAATCAGAGGGTATCTCGGCGGAGAGGAACTGGGAGTGCTCGAAAAAAACACCCTTTGCGGCGCTTACGGTCAATACACCTCCGCACTGCCGACGCTGAAGGAATATGAGACGGCGCCAAAGCAGGAGATACGGCAGGGAAAGGCAAAGATTCTGTGTACGGTGCAGACGGACGGCAGACCGCGGTTGTACGATGTTGTGATAAAACGAATCAACTACAGCGGCGATCCGGCCAAGAACATGATCATCACCGTTACGGATGAAAAGCTGCTCAAGGAAACAGGCGGAATCATTCAGGGCATGAGCGGAAGTCCGCTGATACAGAACGGAAAATTCATCGGGGCAGTGACGCATGTTTTTGTCAACGATCCCACCAGCGGCTACGCTATTTTTGCGGAGAATATGCTCAGGCAGCAGGAAGACAAATAATAAAAACACGGTGCGTGTCCGCAGCAGCGGATTGCGCACCGTGAATGGTCTGTTATTCATTATATAGGATACATCACAGCATTTCTGCGATGACCTGATCGCGTGTCTTGACGGAAAGATCGACGGGAGCGATGTCAAATACGGTCTTGCAGCCGCAGTCGCCGCGTCCGGACATTCTGTAAGCGGCACGCGCAAATGCCACGAGGACGCTTGCGGTAAATTCCGGATTGGAATCCAGCTTGAGGCTGTATTCGATCACGTGTCTGTTTTCTCCCGCTGCGCCGGTGCTTCCGGTCCTGATGACAAAACCGCCGTGGGGAATGCCCTTGTGATCGCGGTCAAGTTCCTCCTGCGAGATAAAGTTGACCGTGGTGTCGTAATCCGAGAAGTATTTTGGCATGGCGACGATTTCCTGCTCGATGCGTTTTTTGTCCGCGTCCGCGGCAGCCACCACGTAGCAGAGACGGGTGTGCTTTTCGCGGGTGGTGAGCTCGGGATTCTCGCCTGCGCGCACGCTGTCGAGCGCTGCCTGCACCGGAATGGTGTACTGCCGCGCGTCGAGCACCCCTTCAATGCGGCGGATGGCGTCGGAATGTCCCTGGCTCACGCCCTTGCCCCAGAAGGTGTAGTCCTTTCCGTCGGGAAGAATGGCGTTTGCGTAAAGCCGGTTCAGAGAGAACATGCCCGGGTCCCAGCCCACCGAAATGACGGCGACCTTGCCTCCTCTTTTCGCTGCCTCGTTCACGGCGGCGAAATGCTTGGGAATGTCGGCGTGGGTGTCAAAGCTGTCGATGACGTTGAAATCCGATGCGAGCGAAGGAGTCATTTTCGGCAGGTCGGTGGCACTGCCTCCGCAAATGATCAGCACGTCGATGTCGTTTTTGTATTTTGTGATGTCCGCGGCGGGAAATACCTTTGTCCCGGGGAAGACAGGAGTGACATTTTCAGGGCTTCTGCGGGTGAATACGCCGAACAGCTCCGTGTCGGGATTTTGTCTGACTGCCGATTCCACACCTCTGCCGAGGTTGCCGTAGCCGTAGATTGCTATCTTCATAGATTTTCAGTTCCTTCCGTATGTTTGTTGTATATGACTGCCTGTCGCCGTCATCTTATTACATATGATAATAAACAAGCGGCTGCTTGTCAATGATTTTTTTGCCCGGGCGTGTGACGAATTGTAAAATTTTTTAATGCGGTTCTTTGAAAATAAATATAATAACCCCGGCACAGGTGAGGCATAATATGTAAAAGGAAGGCACTGTCGGCGGCGGGACTGTACGGCGGAGCTTCCCGGATCAACAAATATCGGCTGTTTCTCTTTATGCCGGGTTTTTCCGCCGGGCATAGAACCGTACCGACTTATCCTGCCGCGAGGGAATCCTGCCGTATTTGTCCAAATTCATCCCCGATCGTATGGCTGCTCATGTGGCTTTTACGGTCGGGGATGCGGTATTTTTTATATTTATTTTTTATATATTTTGCAAAATTCGGAAAAAGAGACAATAAATGATTGACTTTTGG
>ONID01000102.1 GCA_900317765.1 uncultured Eubacteriales bacterium
TGATCAAGCACAAGATCTCGCTCATGCGCGATGAAAACACCGGCACCAAGGACTTCCGCGTGTTAGCGGAGGAAATCGCCATGCTGATGGGCTATGAAGCCCTGCGCGATCTGCCGACCGAGCTGGTGCCGGTCAAGAGCCCTGTCGCCGAATCCATGCAGCCCATGATCTGGGGCAAGAAGCTGGCAGTCGTGCCGATTCTCCGCGCCGGTCTGGGAATGGTCAACGGCATTCTCGCCCTTGTTCCGACCGCCAAGGTGGGACACATCGGACTCTACCGCGACGAAGTTACCCACGAGCCGCACGAGTATTACTGCAAGCTCCCCGAGCACATTGACGAGCGTCTGGTCATTCTTCCCGACCCGATGCTTGCCACAGGCGGTTCTGCTATTCAGGCTGTCGATTTCATCAAGGCGAAGGGCTGCACCAACATCAAATTCATGTGCATAATAGCGGCACCCGAAGGTCTGGAAGCCCTCAGAGAAGCACATCCCGACATTGACATCTATGTCGGCAACCTCGACGACCATCTCAATGAGAACGCCTACATCGTTCCCGGACTCGGCGACGCGGGCGACAGAATCTTCGGCACGAAATAAACGGCAAATGAAGTATATCATCGGTCATTTTTCCGGAATGCTCCCCTACATGGCGCTGATCTGTCCGTTCCACATCCTTGTCAGGCTGATTGTTTTGAAGCTGCGAAAGGTGAAATTCAACCGGTATCATGAAATCGCATTATTGCTGTTTGTTTCTTTTATTGCCGGACTTGCTTCGCAGACGCTTCTTTCAGAGGTTACATTCGGCGCGGATGGCATTGTCATTCACGGAGGCAATCATTATACGGCGCTGATGCCGTTCCGGGTGGTCTGCTACACGTGGAATGATTTAGTCGTCAATCACTCCGCCAAAAGTCTGCTGATCGACGTGCTGGGCAATATCGTGATGTTCATGCCGTTCGGATTCTTTGTGCCGCTGCTGTGGCGGGTTTCCGGCAAAACGACGGCAGCCGTGGGCTTTCTTGTCTCGCTGTCAATTGAATTAACACAGCTCTTTCTCCCTAGATGGACGGATATTGACGACCTGATTCTGAATACATCCGGCACGCTGCTGGGACTGCTCCTGTATCGACTTATGCATAAGAGATGCGAGGCGTTTGTCGAAAAATATAAATTAACTTAGATTGTAAAACAAGAAAAAAGGCAAAGTCCCGTGATTTACGCTGTTCTTACACTGTTACAATTTTCTATGTAAATTCTACGGAGGGAGAACATTTTTATGACCCGCAAAAAGAAAATAATCGCTTTGATTGTCGCAATAGCCATAGGCTTCGGACTTGCCATGCTGGCGATGTCGGTCGTGATTTATTTCGGTTACACCGACGCCTACGCCACCAACGCGGAAAGCCTGAATGTGTCGCTTTTCGGTCTGGATATCTACACCCTGACAAAAGCCGGAGAGCAGTATAACGGCGCTTCCATCGGTCAGAATATGGGCGTCATCTGCGCCGTATACATGGCGGCTGCGGTACTGATTGAGCAGATCATTATCAGAGCGTACGGCAAAAAATCATAATTGTTTTTCATAGGCAGCTTCGCATTCGCGGCAAAACAAAGCCGCAGGCGGAGCTGTTTTGTTGTATTTGCATATTTTTATCGTGGTTTTATTCCTGAATATAAATGCCGCCACTCCAAAAAACACTTGCATTTTACACATATTACCGTTATAATTATATGATAGGATTGCTGTTTGTACGGCAATCGCAACAGAAATTGGAGGAATGATATCAATGGGATTTTTCAAGACCCTCAAGGAAGGATTAAAGAAGACCCGTGACAGTATTTTCGGTCAGATAGACGCGCTCTTCAAGCGGTTCAAGAAGGTAGACGAAGAGCTTTTTGAAGAATTGGAAGAACTGCTGATCGCCGCCGATGTGGGTATGCTCACATCCGAAAAAATCTGCGATAACCTGCGCGACAAGGTAAAATCCACCGGCACCAAGGACCCCCAGGAAGTGCGCGATCTGTTCATAGAAACCATCGCCGAAATGCTCGACGGAGATATGTCGCTCAAGCTTGATACAAAGCCCTCGGTCATTCTGGTCATCGGTGTCAACGGCGTAGGCAAGACCACCACCATCGGCAAGCTCTGTTCCAGTTTCCGCAAGGACGGCAAGAAGTGTGTCATCGCCGCAGCCGATACCTTCCGCGCTGCCGCGATCGATCAGCTGGAAGTCTGGGCGGAGAGAGCCAAGTGCGACATCGTCAAGCACACCGAGGGAAGCGACCCGGCAGCCGTGGTATTCGACGCCATCAGCGCGGCCAAGGCGCGCAAGGCGGACATCCTGATTTGCGATACCGCCGGAAGGCTTCACAACAAAAAGCACCTCATGGATGAGCTTGCCAAGATCAACCGCGTCATTGACCGCGAGGCGCCCGACTGCGACCGGGAAGTGCTGCTGGTGCTCGACGCGACCACAGGACAGAACGCCATCAACCAGGCTCGTGCCTTCAAGGATGCCGCGGGACTGACCGGCATTATCCTCACCAAGTTAGACGGCACCGCCCGAGGAGGCGTTGTCCTTGCCATCAAGGAGGAACTCGGCGTTCCGGTGAAGTACATCGGCGTCGGCGAAAAGATCGAGGATCTCCAGCCCTTCAACCCGAAGGCGTTCGCTGCGGCACTCTTTGAGAATGCCGACAAGGTGGGCGACTTTGAAGTCAATTTCGGCGAGGAACCGGACGATGAGGAAGACGGAGAAGAGGTTGAAGAGAAATGAGTAAAACAACATTCGTTGTGGCGAGCCACAATCAGCACAAGTTAAAGGAATTTGCCCGCATCCTGGAACCGCTGGACATTGAAATCGTCACCCCGTCGCAGTGCGGCGGCGAGGGAATAGAGCCGGTCGAGAACGGCGAAACCTTTGAGGACAACGCGATCATCAAGGCGACCGAATTTGCCAAAGCGCTGCAAATGCCGGCGCTGGCTGACGATTCGGGAATTTGCGTAGACGCTCTGAACGGAGCGCCGGGCGTATATTCCGCCCGTTATTCCGGCGGTAACGACGACGACAACAACGAATTCCTGCTCAAAAATCTCGAGGGCGTTCCTTTTGAAAAGCGCACGGCGCGTTATGTCTGCGTCATCTGCTGCGCCTATCCCGACGGCAGTTACTTTACCGTGCGCGGCGAATGCGAGGGTCGGATAGGATTTGAATACAGGGGTGAGAACGGCTTCGGCTACGACCCGCTTTTCTATTTCGATAGCGGAAAGACCTTCGCCGAAATCTCCGGAGAGGAAAAGGACATACTCAGTCACCGCGGCAAGGCGCTTCGTCTGCTTGCTGAAAGACTGAGCGAAAAATAAAGAATAAAATTTTACGGGAGGCATGACATTATGTATGACAATCTTTTGGATTATCTGACGGGCTTTTTAAAATGCGGATTCTTCTGGTATACCCTTGCGGGTGTTCTGCTGTTCTTTCTCTATGCTGCGCTGAAAAATTACCTTGTGGATAAACTCAGGTGGTCGATACTTTACATCATTTTCGGCGGATATATCGTCACTTTGATCGGTGTTATGCTTTCACCGTGGAAGGAATCCGGTGGACTGATCTATCCCACCGAATGGTTCAGCCTTTCCAACTGGCAGAGCGGTTCGTTCTTTACACTTGCTTTCAAGGATTGGAACTTCGAACTGATGCCGTCGGTTTCATTGACTGATTTTTCCGCAGGCAAGATGGTTTGCGGACTGTTGTTTGTGCCCTTTGGCTTTCTTGTTCCGATGCTCTGGAAGAGTGTAAAACTGAAGACGCTGACCATCGGACTGGTTGTGACGGCAGCTGTAGAAGCCTTGCAGCTGCTTGTCAACAGGACATTCAGTGTTATGGAACTGGCAGTTGAATTCATCGGAATTGCCGCTGGGTTTGTACTTTTCATGCTTCTTTTCCCGCTTGTCAAGCTATGGCTCTACCCGGAAAAGAAAGACGGCGGCAAGAAGAAATAATCTGCCGTCATTCAGAAATACGGAGGAATATTTTAAATATGTTAAACAGCAAACAAAGAGCTTTTTTGCGTTCGCTTGCCGCCGACGCTGACACCATTGTGATGGTCGGCAAGGGCGGATTTGCGGACAACATCGTCAAGCAGACGGATGACGCGCTCACGGCACGCGAGCTTGTCAAGGGCAAGGTGCTGGAAACGGCGCCGCTGGACGTCAGGGAATGTGCCGAACGCCTCGCTGCCGAGACCAACGCCGACGTGGTGCAGGTCATAGGGCGCAAGTTCGTTCTGTTCCGCAGAAATAAAGAAAACCCGGTCATCGAGCTGCCGAAGGTCAGGCGGCAATCATGAGAATCGGATTTTTGGGCGGAACATTCAACCCTCCCCACAACGGACACCTGCATCTGGCAAGGGAATGGAGCGGCAGACTGTCGCTCGACAGATTTCTCATGACTCCCACAGGCACGCCGCCGCATAAACAGCCTTCGGAGGTGCCGGGGGAAGTCCGTCTGGAAATGTGCCGCATTGCGGCGGAGGAATCAGGCGGGATGCTGGAGGCGTATGATTTTGAAGTGCGCCGCAGCGGACAGAAGAGCTATTCCGTGGTAACCCTTTCCGCTTTGCACGAGGCATTTCCCGGCAGCGATATATTCATGGTAATGGGCGCGGACATGTTCCTGTCGCTGGAAAGCTGGTATGACTTTGACCGCCTGAAAACGCTTGCCACCTTCTGCACCGTTCCGCGGGACGGCGTGTCCGCAGAAAAGTTAGAGGCGCACAGGCTTCACCTGCGGGAATTAGGCTGCAAGGGACTTCTCGCCGATCTGCCCGAGATGGATATTTCGTCCACAGAGATACGCCGAAGGGTCAGCGAAGGCGAGCCGATTTACGGACTTGTTCCCAAGGGCGTGGAAGAATATATTTACGCCCACGGGCTATACAGCAATCAGAATGAACGAAAGGGCTGATTTGACTTGACCGACAGAGAGAGAGATTTTTACACACAGCATATTCGTGAACGTCTTAGCGAATATCGCTTCAGACATTCGGTCAATGTTTCAAAAGAAGCTGTCAGGCTTGCGAGAAAATACGGCGCTGACGAGGAAAAAGCCGAGCTTGCGGGACTTCTGCACGACGTCATGAAGGACGCGGGCAAAAAGGAGCAGCTTGATATTATCGAACAATACGGCGTAAAGCTGAATGAGGTGGAATTGCAGGCACCCAAGATTTGGCACGCCATCGCAGGCGCGGTCTATGTCGAAAATGTTCTTGGAATAAGGGATAAGGATATAGTCAATTCGGTGCGTTATCATACAACAGCACGAGCAGGAATGACGCTGCTTGAAAAAATCATTTTTATTGCTGATTACACATCAGAAGAACGCGATTATAAAGGCGTGGAAAAGATGCGCAAGGCTTCCAATATCAGTCTTGAATATGCCATGGAGGAAGCACTCGCCTTTGAAATTGAGGTTCGTGCGGATGAACACACAGCGATTCATCCCGATACCTTTGCAGCATACAACGAGATCATGCTCGCTAAGAAGGATAAAAAGAAATAACGGTATTCCGTTTACCAAAGCGATAGGGAGGTTGGCTGACCAATGCCTTTTGATAGTGAAGACATTTTCGGATACGAAAATCTATATACCACCGATAACAAAGGCAACGACGGCGATGTGTATTCGCCGATCGGCACCGGCAGAAAGAGCCAGTATGCCATTGGCAGACAGGCGCAGAATTATGATGATTCCGCCAATGAAATCAGACCAAAGCCGAAGAAGAAAGCCCGATCTTCCGCAAAGAGCGGGGGGGCAAAGAAAAAAGCAGCCTCTTCGGGTCCGGCCAAGAAGAGAACTACGTCAGCCGGGTCAAAAACGGCATCCAAGAAGCCATCGGCATCCAAGAAGCCGTCGGGAAAAAAGGCGGTGTCTCTTTCAAAAAACGCATCAAAGGCAGCAAAGTCCGCACATGTGACAAAGCCGAAAAAGAAACCGGCGTCAAAAAAATCTTCCAGAAAGAAGCGTTCGACCAAGGAGGATTTTCTGTCGTTTGCCTATCTCGGCGCAATGGCAGTGGGAGGCATCGTCAAAAAAGCGTTCGGCACCAGGAAAAAGAGACTGATTGCCGCGTCGCTGATCGGAATTGTGCTGATCATCTGGGGCGTCATGAGCGTAAAGTCCATGTACACCTCCAAGACCATGTTTGCCGACGATGGCAAGGAGCTTGACGAAACGGCGATACAGGAACGTCTGATCACCGATGAGCAGAACAAAGACAAGGTGACCTATTTTCTGATTGTCGGTGTTGACAAGAGCCAGAAGCTGACGGACTGCATCTGGCTGATGTGCTTTGACAACGCCGCGCACAAGATGAACGTCATGCAGATACCGCGTGATACCTATGTCGGATCGGACAGCATAGGCAGAGGCAAGATCAACGCGGTCTACAAGACGCCCAAGACGGTCAATTGGTGTGAAACGTGCGGCAAGGAAGTATCGGACGAAGAGATACAATCCGATACGCATACTGCCTGCGGTACAAAAGTCATACAGCGCACCGAGAGCAATA
Source organism: uncultured Eubacteriales bacterium (assembly GCA_900317765.1). Lineage (GTDB taxonomy): Bacteria > Bacillota > Clostridia > Oscillospirales > Acutalibacteraceae > RUG762. Next base: position 6,573 of record ONID01000102.1, read on the forward strand.
TCAACGCCCTCATCCGTGTCATTAACAGGCGACTGAAATTGCCGGTTGATCATTACGTGCTGTTTGACTTTGAAGGCTTTGAAAAGGTGATCGACGCCATGGGCGGCGTGGACATTGAACTGGAGGAGGAGATGAAGGTCTACCCGAACAAGAAGACCTACATCACGCTTCACGCCGGAGTGAATCACCTGGACGGCGCAACCGCACTGAAATACATGCGCACCCGCAAGAATTACGCCAACGGCGATCTCGGAAGAGTCAAGGGACAGCGCAGACTGATCAAATCCATGTTCGAGAAAGTGGACAAGATGAGTTCGGTCGAGGCTTTAAAGATACTGACAGCGGCGTACGGCAATTTCAAGACCGACATGAGCCTGGAGGAAATACGTTCCTTCATTGCACCGGTCAAGAAATGCGGCGCAGACAATCTGCATATGTTTGAATTGCCGGGTCATGATCGCTGGGTCAAACCGCATCCGTCCTATTACATATGCGACGAGGAACAGGCAGTCGAGCAGATTAACCAATACCTTCTCCCGTACAGTGACAAGCTGACAGCAGAAGATCTCGACTTCCCTGATTTAGGATATTGATATTACAACTATAAGGAGAATGAATGAATGGAATCAAAGGATCTGGCACTCAAGTGCGCAAAGATACTAAGCGACAAAATAGCACAGGATTTGTCTGTCATTTATGTCAGCGAGGTAACATCGCTTGCGGATTATTTCGTAATAGCCACCGGCAACAGCTCCACACACGTCAAGGCGCTGGCTGACGAGGTGGAATTCAAGCTCAAGCAGGAGGAAATCTTCCCCGACCACATCGAGGGTCACGGCACCAATTCATGGATTGTGCTGGATTATAGCAGCGTTGTGGTGCATGTGTTCAGCGAGGAAGCCAGAGATTTTTATGATCTGGAAAGACTCTGGCAGGACGGGGAAAAGCTCACGCTTGACTTTGATTGACAAATTATTTACGGAATTATCCAAATGCGGCGACCCATTTGACTTACCTTGTGTTTGTGGGGAGCCGCGTTTTTTAGATAATAGATAAGAGATAATGGAGAATAGATAATAGAATTGGAGCACCTGCGGTGCTAAAATATAGATTTGAGGAGGAAACTATAATGAATCATTTAGGAACACAGACGATTGAAACCGAACGGCTCATTCTGAGAAAGGCACGCCCGGAGGATGCGCAGGCTATGTTTGATAACTGGGCAAGCGATGAAAAAGTGACTAAATTCATGACGTGGCAGACTTACGCAAAGCCGGAAGAGGCTGAGTGGCGTATTTCTTATTTGCTTGGTGAATACGCCAATGACAATTTCTATGAATGGTTTATCGAGCTGAAAGAAATCGGACAGCCGATCTTCTTTGAGCAGGTGGGCGTCAACCGCGTAGAAGCGTGTCACGATGTCAATAACCCCAAATCCGGCAGGGTCATGCTCAAATGCGGTATGACCTACGAAGGCACCCTCCGCCAGTCCGGCTGGAACAATCAGGGCATCAACGACCGTGCCTTCTACGGAATACTGCGGGATGAGTATTTTGCTGGGAAGAAAGAAAAGGTAAGATAATCTGTTTCTCGTCAATAACGCTGACTTTTTTCTATATAATCATTGACAAATCCGGCAAATTGAGTTAAATTATAAATAATACATTTTTATATCTATAAAAATTGCTAAATTTTTTCGAGAAGGAATGATACAAATGAAATACGATTTTGCCGCCATTGAGAAAAAATGGCAGGACAAATGGGAGGAGTGCGGCTGTTTCCATGCCGAGATAGACCATTCCAAGCCCAAGTTTTACGCGCTGGTGGAATTCCCCTATCCGTCGGGCGCAGGTCTGCACGTGGGACATCCCCGTTCCTACACCGCCCTCGACATTGTCTGCCGCAAGCGCCGCATGCAGGGCTACAATGTGCTTTACCCTATGGGCTGGGACGCATTCGGACTGCCCACCGAGAATTTCGCCATCAAGAACCACATTCACCCCGCCATCGTCACCAAGAAGAACGTCGACCGCTTCCGCAGTCAGCTGAAAGCGCTGGGTCTGTCCTTCGACTGGAAGCGTGAGGTCAACACCACCGATCCGTCCTACTACAAGTGGACACAGTGGATTTTCCTCCAGCTCTTCAAGCAGGGACTTGCCTATAAGAAGGAAATGTCGGTCAACTGGTGTACCGGCTGCAAGTGCGTGCTCGCCAATGAGGAAGTTGTCGGCGGCGTCTGCGAACGCTGCGGCAGCGAGGTTGTCCACAAGGTCAAGAGCCAGTGGATGCTCGCCATCACCAAGTACGCCCAGAGACTGATCGACGAATACCATCAAGATTTACACCACCCGCTGCGACACACTTTTCGGCGCTACCTATATGGTTATTTCGCCGGAGCATCCGCTCATTGAAAAATGGGCTGACAAGCTCACCAACATAGACGAGGTAAGGGCTTATCAGGTTGCCGCTTCCAAGAAATCCGACTTTGAGCGCACCGAGGTTGCCAAGGAAAAGACCGGCGTCAAGCTCGAAGGCGTGATGGCTATCAATCCCGTCAACAACACCGAAATACCGATCTTCATTTCCGACTACGTGCTTGTGTCCTACGGCACCGGCGCGATCATGGCCGTTCCGGCGCACGATACACGCGACTGGGAATTCGCCAAGAAGTTCGGCCTCCCGATTATCGAGGTCGTCAAGGGCGGCGAGGACGTCCAGAAGGAAGCCTTCACCGACTGCGAGACGGGTATTCTCGTCAATTCCGGATTCATTGACGGCCTGAGCGTGGAGGACGCACAGGCAAAGATGATCGAATTCCTCACCGAGAAGGGCATCGGTCAGGCAAAGGTCAATTACAAGCTGCGCGACTGGGTCTTCTCACGCCAGAGATACTGGGGCGAACCGATCCCGATTGTTCACTGTGAAAAGTGCGGTTTTGTGCCGCTGCCGGAGGATCAGCTCCCGCTGCTGCTCCCCGACGTGGAGTCCTACGAGCCGACCGACAACGGTGAATCCCCGCTCGCCAAGATGACCGACTGGGTCAACACCACATGCCCCTGCTGCGGCGGTCCCGCCAAGCGCGAGACTGACACCATGCCCCAGTGGGCGGGTTCTTCGTGGTACTTCCTCCGCTATATGGATCCTCACAACGACAAGGAGCTTGCTTCCAAGGAAGCGCTCAAATACTGGTCGCCGGTTGACTGGTACAACGGCGGTATGGAGCACACCACGCTTCACCTGCTCTACAGCCGCTTCTGGCACAAGTTCCTCTATGATATCGGCGTTGTTCCCACCAAGGAACCCTACGCCAAGAGAACCAGCCACGGCATGATACTCGGCGAAGGCAACGTGAAGATGAGCAAATCGCTCGGCAATGTCATCAATCCCGACGATATTGTCAA
>ONID01000110.1 GCA_900317765.1 uncultured Eubacteriales bacterium
CCTGCTCCGTGCTTTTTTGTGTACAAAAATATCATTTTATTTGGGGGTGCTTGGTCATAAGCAAAGAACAACAGGTGCAGATCAACGAAGATATTCGTGACAAGGAAGTGCGCGTCATCGGTGCGGACGGTAGCCAGCTCGGTATCATGAGCGCGTCGGAGGCTCTCGATAAGGCGGCGGAAGCTAATCTTGACCTGGTCAAGATCGCTCCGCAGGCAGTTCCTCCCGTCTGCAAAATCATGGACTACGGCAAGTATCGTTTTGAACAGCAGAAGCGTGAAAAGGAAGCCAAAAAGAATCAGCGTACGTTTGATATCAAGGAGGTTCGCCTTTCGCTGGGCATTGACACCCATGACTTTGACACCAAGGTCAAGCAGGCGGCAAAGTTTGTTCAGGGCGGCGACAAGGTCAAGGCGACGATCCGATTCAAGGGACGTGAGCTGGGACATCCGGAGCACGGTCTGGTAATCATGAAGAAGTTCGCCGAGGCGCTGGCAGACGTAGCGGTAGTAGAAAAGCCTGCGAAGCTGGAAGGCCGCAGCATGATGATGTTCCTTGCGGCTAAGCCCAACAAGTAAGATTACATTAAGGAGGATATTTCAAATGCCCAAGATCAAGACACACAGCGGTGCTAAGAAGCGTTTCAAGATTACAAAGAACGGCAAGGTACTGCACAGCAAGACAAACAGGAGACATAAGCTCAACAGCTCCAAGAAATCCACCAAGCGCAAGAGAAACCTGAGAAAAGTTGCGGTTACCGACAAGACCAATGTAGCTCAGGTCAAGAGACTTCTTCCTTACAAATAATCCTTGTGAATCGGGAAGCATTCATTCATTAGACTATTATTGGAGGTAACATATAAATGGCACGTGTAAAAGGTGCTCTTGCCACTCGCAAGAGAAGAAAAAAGACATTAAAGCTCGCTAAGGGATACTGGGGCGCAAGAAGCAAGCACTTCAAGATGGCCCTGTGGATCACCAGAATTTCCGCAGCCTGCAAGTTCAACGGCATCAACTACTCTCAGTTCATGGACGGCCTCAAGAAGGCAGGCGTGTCTCTCAACAGAAAGATGCTCTCCGAGATCGCTATCGCTGATCCCAAGGCATTCACCGCTCTGGTTGAGACCGCCAAGGAAGCACGCAAGTAATTGTGGTTATAGTAGCATTTATATCAGAGCTGCGCACCGGTATTGAAAAGATTCGGGCGCAGCTTTTTTGGTTAAAGGGGATCACTGACAATGATTAAAATTTCTTCCAAGGATAACCCTTCGGTAAAACGTGCCATTCGTCTGATGACAAGCGCAAGGGAACGCCGCAAGTCGGGGCTGATCATCTGCGAAGGGGCAAGACTCTGCGGAGACGCGGCGGAAAGCGGCGTTGTGATTGAAGAGCTTTTCTGCACGGGAACGGCTCTGGAAAAATACTCCGATTATCTGGAAGGGCTGATCAAAAAAGCGGGAGCAGTCTGTGAAATAACCGATGAGATAGCCAAAAAAATCAGCGACACCGAAAACACGCAGGGCGTGTTTATTGTGGCGCAGGCACCGCAGGTGGAAAGCCGTCTGGAGCAGCTGCATTCGACGGGTGAATATGTCCTTCTGGAAGATTTGCAGGACCCGTCCAATGTCGGTGCGATCTTCCGCACAGCCGAAGCGTTGGGCGTGGACGGCATCATCCTGACCGAGGGGTGTGCTTCCTGTTTTTCGCCCAAAGCGCTGCGCGCCGGGATGGGCGCCATGTTCCGCATACCGATCTTCCGCACGGACGACGCACCTTCCGCAATGAGGGCAGCGGTGGAAAGAAATATGCGCCCGATGGCAGCCGTTCCGCGTGAAGGGGCAGCCGACGTGACGGGCATCCGCTTTTTCAAAGGGGCAATTATGTGCATAGGCAATGAGGGCAACGGTCTTTCTGACGAACTGATCGAAGCCTGCCCCGAGAAGGTGACAATCCCCATGAACGGACGTGCCGAATCGCTCAATGCAGCCACAGCCGCAGCTATTCTGATGTGGGAAATGATGCGGGGTTATATGCAATAACGGCGATGTCTGGCATATCCTGTCGAAACTGTGATTGGTTTTTGAAATAATGATTAATGAATTGTTGACAAATCATCTATTATACGGTAAAATACAATATGTATTCACAGTAGTGCAAGGAGTGCGTCAAATTGAGAAATCTCATAGCCTTTGTTCTTGCGGCTGTCATGTCTGCGGCAATCGTCTTCGTCGCTGCCCTTCTCTTTTTTCCGGGTGAAGAAAAGGGCGATTCAGCCAGCAACAGCGAGAACGCCACTGCCTTGACTGTTTCACAGTCAGACAGCAGAGCATCCCTGTATCAATTTATGTTTTTGCTGGATGATGAAGCGTATTCCCTGCCGTGCAAATACAGCGAATTTGAAAAAAACGGATGGGTGCTGAGAAATCCGACGGAATTGATAAAAGGCTGTTCCAACATGACCGATGTGTATATTAAAAAAGCACGTCACAGCCTGAAAACAGAGATCATCAATTATTCTGATGAATCGATCATGTGCTGCAAAGGGCAGATTCACTCCGTTTCCGCTCATGTGGGCGATTTTCAGAAGATAACTGTTCCAGGCTCCGTCACATTGGACAGAACTACCACGCCGTCAATTGTCAGCAAGAGGCTTGGAGAGCCTGATTTCTCCGACGAGAATGACGAGTCGGTCACTCTTACCTATCAAAAGGGCGAATATAAGTCCGTCAAATTTGTTTTCTCCAAAAAACGGGCGTTAAACGGCATGGATGACCCGGAACAGGAGACGGATTTTGTCAACGAACCGTTTGAATCGGGATATTATGAACTGGCGGTTATTTTTGAGTGCAGGAAGGATTCCTGAGTCAACCGCTTGGATGATACATATGAAATGGTGAAAAAACAGGGACGAACAGTGCAACTGTGTGCCTCTGTTTTTTCTGTTTTTTTATCGCTTTGCATGATTGTGAAAATGATTCTTTTGCTTTATTAATAGAAAATTAATAAATTTCAAGAAATTAAGCTATATACTATATATTAATTATGTCCGGATCAAATTCAGAATGCTGTGGAGGTGTGTCTGCCGAATGAATGAAAACGACATTTATGGAGTGTGGCTTCAGCAGGCTGTCGGAGAGGGCAGCCGGAAGGTGCCGATGCTTCTTGAATACTTCGGATCCTGCAAAGGGGTATATGACGCCGACGAGCAGGAAATAAGGCTCAGCGGCATACTCGGTCCCAAAGAACTTCCCAGATTTCTTGACACCAAGCTGGATGTGGCGGAGGAAATACTGCATGCCTGCAAGCGCCTGGGCTACCGGATACTGACTCCCGAAGACAGCCGATACCCCGACAGGCTGCGCAATATTCCCGATTATCCCGCAGCGCTGTATATTTGCGGTGAGCTGCCCGATATTGACAACGAAGTCTGCGTGGCCATGGTGGGCACCCGTCGCGCCAGCCGTTACGGCTACACCATAGCCAACGCCATCGCCAAGGACCTTGCCGCGTGCGGCGTCGTGGTCATCAGCGGAGGCGCAAGAGGCATCGATTCAGCCGCGCATCAGGGAGCGCTATTGTCGGGAGGCAAGACGATTGCCGTCTTAGGCTGCGGGATCAATACCAGATACAATATGGAAAACGAGGGGCTCCGTCAGGTTATTTCCACCAGCGGCGCACTTGTTTCGGAGTACCCGCCGGGTTCGCCGCCGATGAGCTTTCATTTTCCGATACGCAACAGGATCATATCCGCGCTGTCGCTGGGCGTGATCGTTGTCGAGGCGGGAGAAAAAAGCGGCTCGCTGATTACTGCCAATCTCGCGCTCGAACAGGGTAAAGACGTATTCGCAGTTCCCGGCGAGATCAACAGCTACCAGGCAAAAGGCACAAACCGACTCATCTTCGACGGAGCCACGCCGATAGAGTCCGCCGCGGATGTGTTGTATGAATATGCTGTCAGGTTCCCTCATAAAATGAATTCCATCAATTTAGAGGATAAAAACTCACGCGTTCGTGAAAAGCACGTCCGTCCCAAATGGGACAGGGAAGCTTTAGCGGCGAAATACGGCATAAGCCCCGAGCAGCTTCCGGACAAGTCGAACAATAATCCTAAAAAGAAAGAACAGTCTACAGCGCCGGGAAGCAGTCAGCAGAAGGCAAACACGAAAAAAGCACCGCAAGACACGGAAGAAGCGGCACCGCCAATCGGTATGTCGGAAGGAGCACAGAAAGCGTGGAAGGCGCTGGGTTCCACGCCAAAACACTTCCAGCAGCTTATGGAGGAACTGCATATGAGTTCGTCCGAGCTGTCCCGGTGCATTACCGAGCTGGAGCTTTATGCGGCAGTAAAGGCACATCCCGGCAATTTGTATTCCAGGGGATAAAATATCCCCCGGGAATAAAATATCCCCCGGGGATAAAAAATCCCGCATTGATAGAAATAGTAATGAAAGGCATGATTTCAGTTGTCCAAATTAGTAATAGTCGAGTCTCCCGCCAAGGCCAAGACCATCAAGAAATACCTTGGCTCGGGATACGATGTAATCGCTTCCATGGGTCACGTGCGCGATCTTCCCAAGAGTCGCCTCGGCGTTGATGTCAAGCACGATTTCAAACCCAAGTACGAGATCATCAAGGGCAAGGAAGAGCTTGTCGATAAGATCAAGGCGGCAGCCGAAAAAAGCGATTTTGTCTATCTCGCAACCGACCCTGACCGCGAGGGAGAAGCGATTTCATGGCACCTTGCCTACATTCTGGGACTTGACCCGAGTGAACAAAACCGCGTTACATTCAATGAGATAACCAAGAACACCGTGCAAAACGGCATTCAGAATCCGAGAACCATCGACATGAAGCTGGTCAACGCCCAGCAGTGCCGTCGTCTGCTCGATAGAATCGTGGGTTACAGACTAAGCCCCTTCGTGTCGCAGAAGATACGCCGCGGACTTTCAGCGGGACGCGTGCAGTCGGTTGCTGTGCGGGTGATCTGCGACCGGGAAGAGGAGATACGGGCATTTGTCCCCGAAGAATATTGGACGATCGAGGGAAAATTCATTCCCAAGGGCGGTCGCAAGGCATTCCCGGCGAAGCTCCACGGCATGGCAGGCAGCGACGAGAAAATCCGCATTTCCGACAAGGCACGGGCCGATGAAATACTTGCCGAGCTGGATGGGGCGGATTTCAAGGTGGCAAGCATCAAAAAGGGAACCCGCAAGAAGACGCCCGCACCGCCGTTCATTACATCCACTTTGCAGCAGGAAGCCAGCCGCAAGCTGAATTTCCAGAGCCGCCGCACCATGAAGGTGGCACAGGAGCTTTACGAAGGCGTCGAAATCGCCGGAATGGGCGCTGTCGGTATCATCACCTACATGAGAACCGACTCGCTGAGAATCTCCGACGACGCAAGGAACGAGGGCACCGAGTACATCAAGAACCGCTGGGGCGAGAAATACCTTCCCGCCAAGCCCTACAATTTCAAGACCAAAGCAGGCGCACAGGACGGTCATGAAGCGATCCGTCCCACCATGCCGTCGCTTGATCCCGAGAGCATCAAGGACAGTCTGTCCTCCGATCAGTACAAGCTCTACAAGCTGATCTGGTCGCGTTTCACTGCGAGCCTGATGGCGCAGTGCATTCAAAACACCGTTTCCGTTGACATTCTCGGCGGAAGATATCTCTTCAAGGCATCCGGCTACACCGTCAAATTCGACGGCTACACCGTGCTTTACGAAGAGAGCAAGGACGAGGACGAAGAGGACGGCGGCGCGCTTCCTCCCCTCGAAGAAGGAATGCCGCTCAAGGTCAAGGAACTGACCGGTTCCCAGCACTTCACCCAGCCGCCGGCGCGATATACCGAAGCGACGCTCATCAAGGCGCTGGAAGAAAACGGCATCGGCAGACCTTCCACCTATGCGACGATCATCACCACCGTTGTCGGCAGGGAATACGTCGCCCGCGACGGCAAATCCCTTGTCCCGACCGAACTCGGAGAGCTTGTCAACAAGCTGCTCAAGGAGCGTTTTTCCAAGATCGTCAATCTCAAATTCACCGCCGGCATGGAGCGCAATCTCGACTGCATTGCCGACGGTTCCAAGGAATGGGTCGAAACGCTCGGGGAATTCTACGGTGATTTTGAAAAGAACTTAGCGGAAGTCAAGAAGGACATGGAGGGTATCGACATGAAGATACCCGACGAGGAAACCGACATCATCTGCGAGAAGTGCGGCAGAAAAATGGTCATCAAGACCGGACGCTACGGCAAATTCATTGCCTGTCCCGGCTTTCCGGAATGCCGCAACATCAAGAAAATTGTGGTGGAGATGGATGCCTTCTGTCCCAAGTGCGGCGGCAAGGTGGTCAAACAGAAGTCCAAGAGGGGCAAGGTGTTTTACGGCTGCTCCAACTATCCGACATGCGATTTTGTTTCATGGGACGAGCCGACAAAGGAAAAATGTCCGAGATGCGGCAAGATACTCTATAAGAAACAGACAAAGAAGATCAACAGGCTCTACTGCGCGGAGAAGGAATGCGGGTACAGCGTCAACCTGAACGATGCCAACGCAAACGGAGAAAAGGCGCAATGAACGGGCACGTGACGGTAGCCGGCGCGGGACTCGCCGGATGTGAAGCAGCGTGGCAGTGTGCCGAGGGCGGTGCGAAGGTCAGGCTTTATGAAATGAAACCGAAAAAATTCACTCCCGCCCACAAAAATCCCGACTTTGCGGAGCTGATCTGCTCCAATTCCCTCAAAGCCGCCAGGATTGATTCCGCTGCGGGGCTGATGAAGGAAGAAATGCGCAGACTCGGCTCACTCCTTCTGAAAGTAGCCGATGAATGCAGCGTCCCGGCAGGCGGAGCGCTCGCCGTGGACAGGAATATTTTTGCCGCGAAGGTGACGCAAGCCATCCGCAGTCACCCGAATATCGAGGTGATCGAGCAGGAGCTGACCGATATTCCATCGGACGATGTGGTGATCATTGCCACGGGACCGCTGACGAGCGAACCGCTTTCCAAGGCAATCGGTCAGCTTTGCGGCAGCGAATTTCTCAATTTCCACGACGCGGCTGCTCCCATCGTCACCGCCGAGAGCATCGACATGACACACGCCTTTTCCGCGTCGCGGTACGACAAAGGCGGCGACGATTACATCAACTGTCCGCTGAACAAGGCGGAATACGAAGCCTTTCAGGAAGCGCTGGTCAATGCCGAACGCGCACCGCTGCATGAGTTTGAAGCACAGGGCGTGAAGGTCTACGAGGGCTGCATGCCGATTGAAATTCTCGCCTCACGCGGCAGGGATGCGATCCGCTTCGGACCCATGAAGCCGGTGGGACTCATTGACCCGAATACCGGGCACCGTCCGTGGGCAAATCTCCAGCTCCGCAAGGAGAACCGCGATGGAACGCTCTACAATTTAGTGGGCTTCCAGACCAACCTGAAATTCGGTGAACAGAAGCGGGTGTTCGGCATGGTGCCGGCGCTCAGAAATGCCGAATTCATGCGCTACGGCGTCATGCACCGCAACACGTTTTTGAATTCCCCGAAGATTCTCAACGGCGATTACTCGATGATAGAGCATCCCAATATCTTCTTTGCCGGACAGATTACCGGCGTGGAGGGCTACATGGAATCGGCAGGTTCGGGATTGCTCTGCGGCATCAATGCCATCCGCACATTGCAGGGAAGGGAACGTCTGATTCTGCCTGAAGTCACCATGCTCGGGGCGCTGCAAAGGCACATCTGCAACCGCGAGACAAAGGACTTCCAGCCGATGGGAGCCAATTTCGGCATACTGCCGCCCATCGAGCCCAAGATCAGGGACAAGCGGGAGAGGTACGCCGCGCTGAGCGAAAGGGCACTCGAAGCGCTCACATTCGTTCGCTAAGATAATAGATAATAGAGAATAAAGAATAGATAATAGAAAATGAGCGCTGCGCGCTTGAATGTATGGTTTGTGTGGAAGGAGGGGCCGAGTGTGCCTGTTTTTGAGCTTTTCGCTGTTACGGACGCGGAACAATTGGAAATCTGCAAAGCCATTCGCCGCAGGGTATTCATTGACGAACAGGGCGTTGACGAGAGCCTTGAATTGGATGAACACGACGTTCTCGGCGGCAAATGCAGGCATTTCTACGCTGCCGTTGACGGTGCTCCGGCGGGTGCGTGCCGCGTAATGGACAAGGGCGAGGGTATTGCCAAGCTCCAGCGCTTCTGCGTGCTTTCCGAATTCCGCATGATCGGTGTCGGCAGGTTTATGCCATGCGGTGCCGTTCTATGAAAAATGCGGTTATTCCGTCGTGTCAGGCGTATTCCTGGACGCCGGAATAGAGCATGTAAAGATGGAAAAAAATTTGTAGATACAGTTTGAGTGATCCGACTGTAGAAATATGTCGGAAATAACAACGAAAGGATTACGGTAAAAAAATATGAAAATTATCGTTGACGCATTCGGCGGGGACAACGCGCCGCTTGAAATCATCAAGGGCTGCGCGATGGCGGTCGAAAAATTTGAGGATGTGGAAATCATTCTGACCGGCGACGAAGAAACCATCCGGAAGGTTTCCGAGGAAAACGAATTATCTCTTGAAAGAATCGAGATCGTCCACGCTCCCGACGTGATCGAGATGAGCGATCATCCCACCGAGCTGATGAAGTCCAAGAAAAACAGCTCCATGGCTGTCGGTCTGCGGCTGCTGGCAAGCGACGGCGGCGACGCGATGATCAGCGCGGGCAGCACGGGCGCCATGCTCACCGGCGCGACGCTGATTGTCAAGCGCATCAAGGGCATCAAGCGTCCGGCTCTGGCTCCGGTCATGCCCAACGCGGACGGCAAATTCATGCTGATCGACTGCGGTGCCAATGCCGATTGCCGTCCCGAAATGCTGGTGCAGTTCGCTCACATGGGTTCGGTCTACATGAAGAACGTGCTCGGCGTGGAGAATCCCCGTGTCGGTCTTGCCAACATCGGCGCAGAAGAAACCAAGGGCGACGAGCTGCGCAAGGCAACCTACGCGCTGTTGAAGGACGAGCCGAACATCAACTTCATCGGCAACTTTGAAACGCGTGACATCGCCGAAGGCGGCGCGGACGTGGTTGTCGCCGATGGCTTTACGGGCAACATCATCCTCAAAACCTACGAGGGCGTTGCCTCCATGCTTTCAAGCAAATTCAAGAGCGTGTTCAAGAAGAACATCTTCAACAAGCTGGGCGCGGCGGTCATGCTCAAAGACCTCAATGCCATCAAGAAGTCAATGGACCACAACGAATACGGCGGCGCACCCTTCCTCGGCGTGAAAAAGCCGGTGTTCAAGGCACACGGCAGCAGCAAGGCAATCACCATCTGCAATGCCATCAAGCTGACACGCGAATTCGTTTCAAGCGATGTCATCGGCAAGATTGCTGAGGACATCAGCGTAAGCGCCGACAAAGCGGAAGAATAACATTGGTTAGGGGTGTGGAGTTTGCAGTGAATCATTCAACAAACTCCACACTCCACACTCCAAACTGATTAGAAGGGTTGATATGAAATTATGAACGAACAGAAAAGCCTTGAACCCTCGTATTTAGAGGACACCATAGGCTATCATTTCCAGAATAAAAAATACCTGCTCACGGCGCTGACACATTCGTCCTACGCCAACGAGGGAAAGCATCTCCAGAGCAACGAGCGTCTGGAATTTTTGGGAGATGCGGTGCTTAGCATAGTGGTGTCGGAGCACCTTTATGCTAAGTTCCGCAGCAAGCAGGAGGGCGACCTTACCAAGCTGCGTTCCTCACTGGTGTGCGAGCGCACGCTCTGCGGCTTCGCCAAACAGATTCAATTGGGCGAATACATTATGTTCGGCAGAGGGGAGCGTCATTCCGGCGGCGACAAGCGTCCTTCCATCTTAGCCGACGCGTTTGAGGCGCTCATTGCCGCGATATTCCTCGACGGCGGCATGGAAAAAGCGCGTGAATTCGTGATGGGCTTTGTTCTGGAAGAGCTGGAACATCCGAACCTCTACCGCAGCAAGGATTACAAGACCATGCTGCAGGAGATCATCCAGCAGAACGCGGAGGAAAAGCTGAGCTATGTCCTTGTGGGCGAAAGTGGTCCCGACCACAACAAGCATTTTGTGGTGGAAGTGCATCTGAACAGCAACGTCATCGGCAAAGGCGGCGGCAGAAGCAAGAAGGAAGCCGAACAGAACGCCGCGCACGAAGCGCTGGAGCTCATGGGTTACTGATATGTCAGGAAAAGCAAACAGACATTCCAATATATCCGTTTTCATTCCGCACAACGGCTGCCCGCACCGGTGCGCCTTCTGCAACCAGCGCACTATTTCGGGCGCTGCCCGGCAGCCGACAGCCGATGACGTTCGCAGGGCAGTGCATACCGCGCTTGCTTCACCGCGCTTTGAAGGAGCCAACGCGGAAATCGCCTTTTTCGGCGGGAGTTTTACGGCCATCCATCGGGAATACATGACGGAATTGCTGGAAGCGGCGCACGAATTTATTGCTGACGGAAAAGTGGCCGGTATCAGAGTATCTACAAGACCCGACGCCATCGACGATGATGTATTAAAGATACTCAAAAAATACGGAGTGACATCCATCGAACTGGGAGCGCAGTCCATGAAGGATGAAGTGTTGCGGCTCAACAGGCGCGGACACACGGCGCAGGATGTGGTGGACGCGTCGCATCTTATCAAACAATACGGCTTTTCTCTCGGCTTGCAGATGATGACGGGACTCTACGGCGACGACAACGTCGGCGCGAGATACACTGCCCGTCAGTTAGCGGCGCTGCGTCCCGACACCGTGAGGATTTACCCGACCGTGGTGCTGGAAGGCACGGAATTGGCGGAGAAAATGCGCACAGGGGAATACCTTCCGCAGGGGTATGAGGAAGCGGCGAAGCTGTGCGCGCAGCTTCTGCGGTTCTTTGAGCAGAAGCGGATCAAGGTCATCAAGTTAGGTCTTCACGCCTCCGACGGCGTGGAAGGCAGCATGGTCGGCGGCGCGTATCATCCCGCGTTCCGTGAACTGTGCGAGGGAATTCTGTATTACAATCTGATCAAGGCGACAGGTCAGAAAAAGAGCAATATGATAAAATTGGCGGAAGAAGGCTGGAACATCAGGATAAAGGGAGATGATCGGATAGATGGAAACGAGAGAAGAAAATGTAAAATTGAGCCGCTTCATCAGCCTGATACTAAGGCATAATCCGGCAGCCATCGGAATTCAGATCGAACGCATCGGAGGATGGGCGGATGTCAACGAGCTGATAGAAGGCATCAACGCAAAAGGCAAATACCGCATTGACCGTGCGCTTTTGGAAAAAATCGTGGCAACCGACAGCAAGGGACGCTACAGCTTTAATGCCGACGGCACGAAAATCCGCGCCAATCAGGGACATTCCATCGACGTGGTGATCGAAATGGAACACCG
>ONID01000103.1 GCA_900317765.1 uncultured Eubacteriales bacterium
CAGCCTGAAATGAGCGCCTATGAAGTGCGCGACAGACTGGTGGAATGTGTGCTCTCCGGCAAGTACGACTTTATTATCGTCAACTTCGCCAACTGCGATATGGTAGGTCACACCGGCATCTTCGACGCGGCAAAGGCAGCCGTTGAAGCGGTTGATACCTGCGTGGGCGATCTGGTAGAAGCTGCTGTCAATAAGATGGGCGGTGTGGTCATGATCACAGCCGACCACGGCAACGCCGATCAGATGCTCGATGAGAAGGGCGAGCCCTTCACCGCACATTCCACCAATCCCGTTCCCTTCTGCGTTGTCGGCTACGACTGCAAGCTCCGCGAAGGCGGCTGCCTTGCTGACATCGCTCCGACCATGCTGGAAGTGGCAGGCATCCCGCAGCCCGAGGAAATGACGGGCGTATCGCTGATAGCTAAGTAAGAAAATAGGAAAAAAGAAAACGCGAAGCGCCATAATTAGCGAGCGAATGCGAGCGCGGGGTCCAGGGGGCAAGGCTCCCTGGCAGGTCCAGGGCAGCGCCATGGCGGGAGCATGAGGGCAGCGCCCTCATGAGGGAGGCGAAGCCGACCGAGCAAGACCAGCTCTGTCATGCAACCATCCCGGGCGAATACTCAACCGGAACCGACCAATAGCAAGACCGGTTCTGACCTGCAACCATCCCGGGCGAATACTGAAAAGTACATTCCGCACCTAATATATTTTATTGCGTTTTCATGCATCATTCCAACCATAGAAACCGGACAGACATATTTCCAAACGAAACCATGCCTGCCCGGTTTTTTAAGGAGCAAATAATAAAAAATGTACCAGAATTATATTTTCGACCTCTACGGCACCCTGGTGGACATCAACACCGACGAGAGCAAGCCGTATCTCTGGAAGAAGGTCACAGAGCTTTACGCCTATCACGGAGCGTATTACACGCCAAAGGAATTCCGCGCCGGCTACCTTCGTCTCTGCGGAGAACACACGCAGCGTCTGAGAGAGAAAAACGGTGCGCAGTACCCGGAAATCCAGCTTGAATATGTCTTTGAGGATTTATTCAAGGAAAAAGGCGTGCATGTTTCGATGGATATCATCCGCACCATCGGACAGACCTTCCGCGTGATCTCCACCAAATTCCTCTGCCTGTACGACGGCGTGACCGACCTGCTGGACTCCATTCACGCGGCGGGAGGAAAAGTTTATCTTCTCTCGAACGCACAGGAGATGTTCACAAAGCACGAAATGATCGCCCTCGGGATTTATGACAAATTTGACGGCATTGTCTTTTCGTCCGACGAAGGGCTCTGCAAGCCGGAGGAAAAATTCTTCCGCACGGTGGTGGAACGCTACGGGCTGGACATTTCGCAATCCATCATGATCGGTAACGACGCCGGAACCGACATCAAGGGCGCCAATATAATAGGAATGGATTCCCTCTACATTCATTCGGATATTTCACCGGTACTCACCGACCCGACAGGGGCGGACATTCCGGCCACCTACAAGGTCATGGACGGCGATTTTACAAAAATCAAGACAATGATTCTCTGAGCTTTTACCTAAAAACGCTGCAATTCACATTGACGAATTGCCGCGTTTGTTTTGATAGATATTATCCGACCGCACCGTCATCCCCGGGTTTTGAACCGGTGACGGTCGTCTGTTGGGATGTCGATTGGGCAGTGGTTTGGGTGGTGGACTGGGTCGTCGTCACGGTTGTCATTTCTGTGGTGGATTGCTCTGTCGACTCCGTATCGGATTCTGTAGTGGAGGATACCTCCGGCTGAACCGGTTCCGGGAATCTCTGCTTGAAGCGGAGAATTCTGCGCACCGATTCATCAATCCGTTCTTCGGTGATCTCTCCGGACTTGACCGCCTCCAGCACCGCCTTGTAATCCTTTATCGGATTCTTGGGGGCACACAGAATATCCACGCCTGCCTTGACAGCCATCACACAGGCTTTGCCGCTGTCGCCGCTGTATTTGATAATCGCACCCATTTCCAGTCCGTCGGTGATCAGCAAGCCGTCGAAACCCATATCCACACGTATGTAATTCACCACATCGGATGAAAGGGATGCGGGATGAATAGGATCGAACGCGTTGACGACCGTATGGGTCAGCAGAATGCTGTCCACGCCATCGTCAATTGCCCTTTCAAAGGGGACGAGATCGGACTTCTCCAGCTTTTCAAGGCTCTTTTTGTTGATGTCGAGACCCTTGTGGGTGTCCTTCTTGCTGTTGCCGTAGCCGGGGAAGTGCTTGACGCAGGAAGCCACCGGCGTTTTATTCATAGTGCTGACGACAGTGGAAACATATTCGGCGGTTTCGTCGGCTCCTTTACCGAAAGCACGGTTGTACATGAAGCCTTTTTTGGAGGTACAGACATCGGCAACCGGCGCCATATTCATGTTGATTCCGAGTGAATCGAGCAGCTTGCATTTCTCCTCTGTATCGGACTTGACCTTCTTTAATCCGCCCTTCTTGAAAAGCGCCTGCGGTGAAAGGAATGCGCTCTTGCGCAGCTTGGGGTTGCTGCTGATACGCACCACCGCCCCGCCTTCCTCGTCAACGGCAATAATCATCCTGCCGTCCGAAGCCTTCTGCAGCCCTTCAATCATCTTGCGCACCTTTTCGGGGGTCTTGTTCTTGAAATCTCCGGCAAAGAGTATCGCGGCGCCGGCATGTGTCTTGGAGACGGTATCTTTAAAACTGCCGCCGCCGTTGTTCCGCACCATGAAAAGCTGTCCGACCTTCTGCTCCAACGTCATGGCGCTTAGCTCCTCTTCAATCTTCTGCACCGCCGGATCAACCGGTTCTGGCTCCGGTTCTGACATAAAATCGTCATCCGCGGGCGATACCACAGGGGTGTTGCCGGATTCTATCTTGGAATGAATGAAATTCCTGACGTAGATTCTGCCGATCAGCACAGTCACTATCATAATCACAAAGAAACCTGTCATCAGCAGATAGATAGTGCCGGTTTTCATCTTCTTTTTGCGATGAACGCCGGGTTCATTCTGATCATCCGCGTCGGAATGTGCCGAAGTATGTCTGCGATCAATCGGCCTGTCGCTTCTCTGAAGTTCCCCGTCGGCGTTGCCGTAATAATACTCGTAGTCGCCGACATTGCCCAGGCCTTTGTAATCGTCGTTGTAGTTTCTCATTTTCTTACTCATAGCGGTTTATCTCAGCGCCCCGTTGATGTCGTCCTTCATGCGGAGAGCCTCGCGTCTGGCGGCACCGGCGAAGTCCTTCTCGTCGCAGCCTTCCTTTTTATAGGCACACATGATGGCTCTCGACGAATTGACGACCGCACCCAGTCCTTCCTTGTTGAATGCGCCGACAAGCCCCTTGGCTCCGCCTCCCTGCGCGCCGTAGCCCGGCACGAGGAAGAAGATGGAGGGATGCTCTTTGCGCAGCTCCGTGAGCTGCTCGGGATAGGTCGCTCCCACAACCGCGCCGACGCCTGTGAATCCGTACTCGCCGGGAAGCTCTTTTCCCCATTCGTCGCACATGCATGCCATGCGTCCATAAATGGACTCGCCGCCTTCAAGAGGAAGGTTCTGAAGCTCGCCGGAGGATTTGTTGGAGGTCTTGACCAGAACGAAGATGCCCTTGTCCTGTGCTGCGCAGACCTTGAGCAGCGGATCGATGCCGTCGGTTCCGAGATAACCGTTGACCGTCAGGGCGTCGGCTCCAAAGGCTTCGAACGTTTCGCCGTCCACATCGGTGACGCCTAAATGACCCGCGGCATAAGCCTCCATGGTCGCGCCGATGTCGTTGCGCTTACCGTCGGTAATAACGTAGAGTCCCTTTGACTTGGCATACTCCACCGTGCGTGCGAAGGTTCTCACACCCTGCCAGCCGTACATTTCATAATAAGCCATCTGTGGCTTGACGGCGGGAACAACGTCGCACAGCGCGTCGATCAGGCCAATGTTGAATTCATAGAGCGCTTCCGCTGCCCCTTCGAGCGTCCTGCCGTACTGCTCAAAGCACTTTTCTCTGATGTACTGCGGCACATAGTCGAGCTTCGGGTCAAGCCCTGCGACCGTGGGATTTTTCTTCTCTATAATTTTCTCAATAAGGGGATTGAATGACATTGTTCATGATTCCTTTCTTTTTGATTTCTCATAATTATATAACAAACATTCAGAAAATACAACCTTCTGACCGTCAAAATTTCAAAAAACATTTTTGCCGCCGCAGAATGTCGCCTTTACCCGTCCGGTTAAGGTTTCGCCCTTGAAAACCGCATTTTTCGATCTGCCGTGCAGCCTGTCGGGATCAACCGTCCACTTCTCATGGAGATCGACGAGAACAAAGTCCGCCGGCGCACCTGCCTTCACCTCTCCGGCGGGAATGCCCATGATGCCGGCGGGATTTGTTGACATGAGCCTTGCAATATCGCTCAGAGACAGCTTGTCTCCCATGTACGTCAGGGTTGCGGCAAGGGAAGTCTCCATTCCGACCACTCCGTTGGGCGCCTTGACAAAGTCCGCCTTTTCTTCGGGGGAATGCGGCGCGTGATCGGTGGCAATCGCATCGATCGTGCCGTCCAGCAACCCTTCAATGACCGCAAGCCGATCGGCTTCCTCACGAAGCGGAGGATTCATTCGGTAATCCGCGTCCCGTCCGAGAACCTTTTCATAGGTGTACACAAAATAATGCGGCGCCGTCTCACAGGTGACCTTCACACCGCGTGCCTTAGCCTGCCGGATAATCTCAATGGACTCCTTAGTGCTGACGTGACAGATGTGAACAGGTGCGCCGATGCTTTCCGCCAGCCGGATGGTGCGGTCAATATCGCCGTATTCCGACGAGGACGACATTCCCTTGACGCCCAGCATCCGGGAAGCCCTGCCTTCATGCACCTTGCCGCCTGCCGCCTGCCTCAGGTCTTCGCAGTGGCAAAGCACAGGAAGTCCCAGTCTCTTGCCCTCCTGCAGGGCGCAGAGAAGCATTTCGTCGCTTTCCACAGGACGTCCGTCGTCCGAAAGCGCAGCCGCTCCCTCCTTTTTGAGCGCCTCGTAATCGCAGCAACCCTTACCCGACAGTCCGTAAGTGATCGCCGCAGCCGGATACACATGAATGCCGGTTTCTTTTGCCCTGTCGATGATATATTTCACCGTTTCGGGGCTGTCAACCGACGGCACCGTATTGGGCATACACACCAGCGAGGTGACACCCCCTGCACAGGCTGCCGCGCAGCCGGAAAGAATGTCCTCCTTGTGAGTCTGACCGGGATCGCGCAGGTGAACATGCATATCCACCAGTCCCGGGAAGACATGAAGCCCTGTCGCATCCATCACCTGATCATCCGGGGCAACTTGGGCGGACACACCCACCTGCACAAAAACGCCGTTGTTTATCACAATATCTCCCGTGACAACCTCTCCGGCATTCACAATAGTGGCATTTTTAATGATCAACGCCATAACTCAAACACACTGCCTTTCCAAACAGACACAAAAAGGCGGATAATCCGACTATGCCAACCAATGAAGCCTCTGCCCCTTGTGAAGCATCCGCTCTTGTCGGCATGACGTAATCCGCCGTTGTGATCAGATTTTAATATCTCCGAATACTTTGATCTTTTCGATTTCCTCCGCTGTCTTGAATCTGTCGTACGAATGAACGGCGTCGGTATTGCCCACCTCTGCCTGAAGCTCGCTTATGTACTCCGAACGCGTCTTGACTCTGGAAACACGGCGAACGGTGCCGTTTTTCTTCATGGCGCGCTTGGCGTTTTCCTTGGCACGCTCCTGCGGCGACATATAGACGGTCTTTGCCTTGTTTTCGGAACCTCTCTTTGCGTAAACCGACTGTTCCTTGTGCCTGAGATTGTCCCACCAGTCGTGGAAAGCGTCGGTGCGTTCGTTCAGCAGTTCGCGGATGGCTCTGCCCTCAGACCTTGCCCAGTACATGAACACATCGTATGCGTTGTCGGTGCTGACCGGCATGGTGTTGAGCAGCGGACTGTTGGGTCTTGCGATGCTGATGACCGAAATCTCGGGAGGATTGTTGAAACGGATTCTCGAAGGACTGCCCAGACCGCGAGTGACATACATCTTGCTGCGTGCAATGCGGTATTCCCCGGACGTATAGGCGATTTTATTGCTTCTGATGATTCTGTCGATAAAGGGAAGCCTGTAGTAGCCGCCGTGCGTACCTCCGGCGAATACCAGAGAGGCACCCCAGCGGGAATACGCTTCAAATCCCTTGGGATAACCGGTCAGCAGAATGACGGTGGCATCCTGGGGACATTCTCCGAGAGCGTCAAACACGTCGTTGTTGCGGACCTTCTGGAACTTCCAGTCCTTGACCGGCTTGGCCGGGTCTTGTTTCAGACCGGGACAATAGCCGTAGATGTAGAGCTTTTCTCCGTCAACGTTGATCTCGGCGCGGGAATTATTGAGAATCACCCCGCCGGCTTCGCTGACCGATTTGACGAAATTCTTGTGCAGCGTGCCGTTGCCGAGACGGAGATCCTCCTTGCCGGGTACCATGACAATCGGAATATCCCTGCCCACCGAATCGAGAAAATCGTAGAAGGCGTCGAGATCGGCGGCCTTAGCGTCGCCCATGTTGCCGGCAAAAAGAATATAGTCGGGACGTTCCCTCCGGACCTTGCGGGCCAGCTCGGCATTCTTGTTTCCGAAGGACATATTGTGCAGATCGCTGATCAGCACAAACTTCATCCCGTCGAGCACACGCGGCAGACCGTTGACCGTGACCGCCTTATGGGTTGTGGCAAGCACATACTTGCTCCTGTTAAACTCCATATAGATCATGCATGCAGCAAAGGCGACAAGTAACAAAGTAATCCACAGCCAGTTAGGAAGCAACATGATACATTCCCCCCAATGAATCATTGATTTATATAACTATCCGATTACATTATACATTACAAAATCAATTAAGTCTATACCCTTTTCAGAAAAATTTACGAACTTTTTTTACCGGTGTTTGTACTGGTTGTCACATAAGGAATAGAATATGTCATTCTGCCCGGCAATTTCCTTTTCGATGAACGAACCACTGTACAGGACGTTATCAACCAATACGGAGAGCCCTTCCTCCATGAAGAAAGCAAACTCGATGACAGGCTCTGTTATCCGGGCGATGAGAAAGCGGACAGATACGTTCGATTTGACATAGCCAAAAAATCACTCCGTTATTATCCGTCAAACGGAGGGCTTACGATCAGAAACATGGGCGGACAATGATCATCGAGCCGTTCATCTCCGCAAAACATTAACAACAAATCCGCACATTCGAAGCTGCTTTCTTTACAGAACGTATGTGCGGATCAATTTTTTTATACTCACTTCTTCGGCTGAATCAGTCTTGACGCGTTGGCGACGCAGATCAGGCACACGCCCACATCGGCAAAGACAGCCGCCCACATGGGTGCATAGCCGAATGTCGCCGCGATCAGCACAGCCGCTTTGAAAAGAAGCGAAAAGCCTATGTTGAATTTGATGATGCCCATCGTCCGGCGGAAATGCCGGATGGCTCTGGGCAGCGTGCCGAGATGGTTGGATGAAAGCACCATATCCGCGGCTTCAATCGCAGCGCCGGAACCCAGGCCCATGGCAATGCCCACATCCGCCGCCGCCAGCACGGGCGCGTCGTTGATGCCGTCGCCGACAAATGCCGTGATCAGACCCTTTGCCTTCATTTCTTCGATGGCTTCCACCTTGTTCTCCGGGAGCAGCTCGGCGCGGTAACTGTCAATTCCAACGCTGTCCGCCACCTGCTTTGCGCTGCTGAATCCGTCGCCCGTCAGCATGGTCACCTGATCGGCTCCCAGTGCTTTCAGCTCGGCAATGGTCTTCTTTACGCCCTCCTTGGGGCTGTCGCTGATGAAGATGCTTCCCGCGAGTCTGCCGTCACAGGCGTATTTCTTCATCATCTTGGCGCCGCCGCAGAGTATCCGCTTTCCTTCGGCATTCTCGCAGCTGACGCCGTGTCCGGCAAGCTCGGTGTAATTCTTATATTCAGTGATATTTTCCACCGTGCCGGCATAATCCCTGATGGCCTGCGCGTAGGGGTGGGAGGAATTGATTTCCGCAGCCGCCGCCAGTTGAGCCGCTTCCTTTTCGGAAAAACCTTCGCCGCTTGCCACCTCATGCACCTTCGGCTTGCCTTCCGTGACCGTTCCGGTCTTGTCAAAGGCAATCGTACGCGCTCTTGCCAGCTGTTCCGCGAAATTGCCTCCCTTGACCAGCACGCCGAATTTGGATGCGCCGCCGATGGAAGAGAAGAACGCCAGCGGCACCGAAATGACGATGGCACAGGGACAGGACGCGACAAGGAAGGTCAGCGAACGGAAGATGAATTCCCTGAAGCTGCCGAAGCCAAGCAGCGGAGGAAGGATGGCAATCACAAAGGCGAGTCCCACCACAATCGGCGTATAGACCACCGCAAAGCGGGTGACGAATTTCTCTGCGCTGCCCTTGTTTTCCGCCGATTCGGTGACAAGGCTGATGATTCTCGCCGCGGCGGAGTTTTCGTAATTATTGGTCACTCTTGCCGTCAGCGAACCGTCGCCGTTCATCATGCCGCTGAGCAGTTCGCTGCCCGGTTCGGCGGAAATGGGAAGCGATTCACCCGTGAGCGCGGAACTGTCGATGTCGGAATTGCCTTCGGTGACAATGCAGTCCAGCGGGACCCTTTCGTGAGGACGGATGAGAATGGTCTCCCCTATCTCCACTTCCTCGGCGCGCACCACTTTTACGCCCGTGCTTCTCCTGACATTGGCAGTATCGGGACGGATTTCCGCAAGGGCTTCTATGCTCTCGCGGGAATTGTCCACCGCCTTGTCCTCGAGCCATTCGCCGATACGATAGAGCACCGCCACCATCGCACCCTCGAAAAATTCTCCGAGAATGGCAGCCGCCACCATGGCAATGGCCATCAGTGCGCTCTCGTCCAGGCGCTTTTTCAATATTGATTTGACGCCCTTCAACACCACGTCATAACCGGCGAATACAATGGCGCCGATATATCCGACCGCCGAAACGATTTCATGATGCGGAAAGTCGATAAAATGCGATGCGATTCCCACAGCGCCGGCGATCAGTGCGAGAATGGTCGTGACAAGCATGAGCTTTTCGTTTTCCTCGCCGCCGTGTCCGTGAGAATGTCCCTGCTCATGACTGTGCTCATTTTCGTCATCGTCGCAGCAGTCGCAGGCTTCTGAGTCGCAGTGCTTTCTGCGGCTGTGCTTCAGGGCATTCGCGGCGTCTTCGCCCTCGTACAGCACGACATTCACGCCCACCAGCACGCTGTCGATGATTTTCTGAATATCCCGATCGGCGTTGGGGTTGATGTCGCTGAGATGAACCGTCAGTCGCTTGTTCATGAAGTCAACCGTTGCCTTTTCAATCCAGGGCGCTTTGTTGACCGCGGCTTCGGCTTTGGCGGCACATCCCGCGCAGTCGAGATTTTCCAGCGTATATCTGATCTTTTCCATTGACAATTCCCTCCGATCAGTCCTTCTCGTTGATGTGCTCGAAGCCCATCTCTATAATCTTTTTTACGTGGTCGTCGTCCAGCGAATAGAACGCCGACTTGCCGCAGCGGCGAACCTTGATGAGCCCCGCCGTTCTCAGCACCCGCAGCTGGTGCGAAATCGCCGACTGGTTCATCTCCAGCACCTCGGAAATATCGCAGACGCAAAGCTCGTGATTGAGCAGCGCCGACATAATGCGCAAGCGCGTGGAGTCCCCGAAGATCTTAAACAATTCGGCTAAATCGTACACTCGGTCAATGTCGTACATATCGCTGCGCACAAGCTCCACATAATCGCCGTGCGATTCCCCGGAACCGACTTCTTCATTGTCAAATTCAGCTTCCGGCTCAGTGGTTTTATTCTCAAAACCGTCCATGACAATCTCTCCATTCAATATATGAACAACTATTCATTTGTTTACATGTTTATTATAGCATATATTCAGCAAATGTCAAGAGTTTTTTAATCATTCATTGACGCCAAAACAAAAAAAGCAACAGATGAACGAAAACACGTCAAATCTGTTGCTTTATGCGTAATCAGTATTATTATCAGAAACCTTCTACCTTCTACCTGCTACCTTCTACCTGCTCTATTATTCAACCGTAACCGATTTGGCGAGGTTTCTCGGCTTATCGACGTCGCAGCCTCTTGCCACAGCCGTATAATAAGCAAAAATCTGGAGCGGAACAATCGCGGCGATCGGACGGATGAATTCGTCCACGGCGGGAATCTCGATCTTGTGGTCGTAGATGGTGCTGTCCACGCTGGCGCCCTTCTTGCAGAGAAGAATGACCTTTGCGCCTCTGGCCTTGACTTCCTTGACGTTGCTGACGGTCTTTTCAAAGAGCTGGTCGCCTGAGGCAATAGCCACGACAGGCATTCCCGGCTCTATCAGGGAAATCGTGCCATGCTTGAGCTCTCCGGCTGCGTATGCCTCGGAGTGGATGTAGGAAATTTCCTTGAGCTTGATGGAAGCCTCCCAGCAGAGTGCGCAGTCGTAACCTCTGCCGATGAAGAAGAGGTCCTCGCAGTCCTTGTAGCTCCGGGACATTTCCTTGTAAAGGTCGGCATTCTGAATGACCTCGGCGACGACGTCGGGAATCTCTCTGAGCAGATCGGAATAATGCTCCAGCTCGGCGTCGGAAATGATGCCGCGTTCAGAGGCAAACCGCAGCGCCATCATCAGCATAACGGCAACCTGGCAGGTGTAGGCCTTGGTGGTGGCAACGGCGATTTCGGGACCGGCCCATGTATAAAGCACGATGTCCGCTTCGCGGGCGATGGTGGAACCAACCACATTGACAATGGCAATGGTGGGGATGCCGCGTTTTTTGGCTATTCTCAGAGCTGCCAGTGTGTCGGCGGTTTCTCCGCTCTGGGAGATGACCACGACCGCGTCGCCCTCCTCAAAGAGCAGGTTGGAATACCGGAATTCCGAAGCGACCTCCGTGATGACAGGAACCTTTGCAATGCGTTCGATCATGTGTCTGCCCACCATGCCGGCGTGAAGTGCGCTGCCGCAGGCAACGACGTGCAGACGCTTAATCTTGGAAATGTCGGGCATTTCCTCTGCAAATATTCCCTTCGCGCCGTTTTTCAGGCGGGGAAGAATGGTATCGGCAAGCACTTTGGGCTGCTCATTGATTTCCTTGAGCATGAAGTGATCGTAGCCGCCCTTTTCCGCAGCCGAAACATCCCACGTTGCTGTGAAGACTTCCTTTTGAATAGGCTCTCTGTCCGCCCCGAGAATATTGATGGAACCAGCCGTGATGATGGCAAGCTCATTTTCCTCTAACAGGTAGTATTTGTTTGTTCTGCTGAGAATCGCCGGAATGTCGGAAGCAATGTAATTTTCGCCATTGCCGATGCCGACAATCAGCGGGCTGTCCTTGCGGATGGCGTAGAGCTTTTCGGGATAATCGTCAAACAAAATGCCGAAGGCGTAGGAACCGCGTATGCGGGCAACTGCTGAGTATATCGCGTCGATGGGATCGCCGTCGTAATATTTGTCGATGAGCTGGGCAGCCACCTCGGTGTCTGTTTCGGAAAGGAAAACACGTCCCTCGGCGATCATCTTTTCTTTCAGCTCAGCGTAATTTTCGATAATGCCGTTGTGCACCAGTGTCACCCTGCCGCTTCTGTGGGGATGACTGTTGACGTCGGAAGGTTCGCCGTGGGTAGCCCAGCGGGTATGACCTATGCCGCATACGCCCTGCGGCACGTTGTCGCCGATTTTTTCTTCCAGGTTTGCAATGCGGCCCTTGGCCTTGATCACATTGACCGCGCTGCCTTCAAAGACAGCAACGCCTGCCGAGTCGTACCCCCTGTATTCCAGCTTTTTCAGCCCGTCAAGAAGAATCTCGGTTGAATTATTATTACCTATGTATCCTACGATACCGCACATATTATAATACCTCCAAATGTAACAGAGTAACGGCACTTCTGTTCTCCGGTCGCCCGGGGATTTTGTATGCCGATATGCAGCTTCTCTGTGAAGCCGGGAAGCATCCGCCGAATATTTCGATAAACTTCCACCCTCGTCAGCCGTTTTGCGTTAAAATGTGTATATATTCCGCAAGAACGGCTCAGGCGCTTTATGCTGGCAGAAGTGGATTAATACCACGAAAAAATGATTCACCTCCCAAAATACACTTACAGTCTATTAAACCATAAATTGAGGAATTTGTCAACCATAAATTAGCTATCTTAACAGAATTATCATCCTGAATTTATTTTCGTTGAATGATGCCACTTGCAAAATAAGACAATTAATATATAATAAAATTATAAATAATATATTCACCGCATATACAAAAAAGAACAGCAGAACAAATGATAATATCACCTGTCCTGCTGAACAAAAGTTGCGTAAGTGGTGCAATTACACAGCCTTCATTTGAAATTGTATCACGAAATGTTGGGAATGTCAATACTTCCAAATCAAAAAAATTCAAGAAATGTAAAAAAATTCATTTTCCGCCTATCAACCGGCCGAAAATCCGATTTGTTTCTATATGATACAATTATACAGATTTTTCATTGACAATGTATAGTGCAAAACATCTATTAATAGTTTCATATAGATACTTGCGAAGGGTGAAAAGCAAATGAAACAAATATATGTCTCAAAAAACGCCGACAAAAAACTGATTGCATATCTTTCCGCTTTGAACTGCACCGTGCATCTTGTCGCCCCTGGCGGAAGAACTTATCCGGCAGTGGACTCGCATCCGGATATGTATTTCTGCAAAATGGGCGTGACGGCACACGCTCATCTTTTCAAAGGCGACCCGCGGGAAATCGGCGCCGCCTATCCCGAAAACATCCGGTTCAACGCCGTCTGCCTCGACAGATATTTCATTCATAATCTCAGATACACATCTCCCGCACTGCTCAGGCAGGCGCATGAGCTGGGACTGCACCCTGTCAATGTCAGACAAGGCTACACCAAATGCAATTGCGTTGTGGTGGACGGCAGCGCCGTCATTACTGCCGACAGAGGAATCGTCAGCGCGTTAAAAAAATGCCCTGACATCGACGTTCTGCCGATCAGTCAGGGCTTTGTGAATCTTGTAAAATTTGAATACGGTTTTTTGGGCGGAGCCTCCGGAAGAGTGGGTGATGAAATCATTTTCAACGGAAATATGATAGATCATCCCGATCACGAAGCCATCCGGCAGTTTATCGAAAACCGCGGACTGAGGATGACATACTTCCCCGATTACCCGCTCACCGACATCGGAAGCATCCTTACCGACTTCTGAAAAATGATGTAAAATTGATTACATCCACGTCTGGTCATCATATTCGTTTGCCAAAAAGCGAAGCAGGGTCGGTAAATCGGCAAACGCCGGCTCCGGGTCGGCTTCGGAATCGTGATCCCACGAAGTGAGCCACAGCCCTTCCCCGTCGGGTTCAAAACGGCAGAGCCAGAAGGAAAAATACTCGTCGCAGCCGAATTCGAACCATTCATCCCCGAATGCCTGCTTTGCAATCGGGTCGTTCAGCGCTTCCTCCGGCGAAAATATATGACCGAACGGAAAATCCGCGCAGTCGTACATTGAATAAAACTCTCTCAGCGGCTCGGGCAGTTTTTCCAAAACATCATCGCCGCATGTGCGCGGTGACAATTCCAAATCGGGGAATTCGTCTCTTAATTCCTCAAAGCATGTTGCAAGTTCAGTCAATATAATCACCCCTGTAATTTGATGTCGGGACAGTGCAGAATTACTTTTTGTATGCCCTGCCGATGTCTGTGCGGAAGTGAGCGCCCTTGAACCTGATCTTGTCAACCGCGGCATAAGCCTTTGCGAGAGCTTCGTCGAGATTGGCGCCCTTGGCCGTCACGCCCAAAACGCGTCCGCCGTTGGTGAGGAACGCACCGCCGGCAAATTCAGCGCATTTTGTTCCGGCATGGTAGACGGTTGCGCCTTCCACCTGCCCTTTACGGTCAAGACCTTCGATTTCAATACCCTTCTCGTACTTGCCGGGATAACCGCCCGAAGCCATGATAACGCAGGCACAGGCACCGTCGTCCCACTCGATTTCCAGATTGGAGAGCTTTTCATCAATGATGGCATTGACGATCTTTGAAAAATCGGTCTTTAATCTCGGCAGAACAACCTGCGCTTCCGGATCCCCGAAACGGGAATTGTATTCGATGACCTTCGGGCCGTTGGGTGTGAGCATGAGTCCGAAGTAAAGACAGCCCTTGAAGGTGCGGCCCTCGGCGTTCATTGCATTCATCGTGGGCAGGAAGATTTTGTCCATGCATTCCTGCGCGATTTCGTCGGTGTAGAAGGGATTGGGGCTGATGGTTCCCATTCCGCCGGTATTGGGGCCGAGATTGCCGTTGAACACCCGCTTGTGGTCCATGGAAGAGACCATCGGCTTGATGCATTTGCCGTCGGTAAACGCGAGAACGGATACCTCGGGACCGGTCAGAAATTCCTCAATGACGATGTTGTTGCCGGAATTGCCGAAGATTTTGTCCTCCATGATGGAGTGAATGGCGGCTTTTGCTTCGCCGAAATTCTCTGCGATGACAACGCCCTTGCCCAGAGCAAGACCGTCCGCTTTGATAACCGCCGGATAGCTGTTTTTTCCAGCGATGTAATTCAGCGCCGCTGTGGGGTCATCGAAAACTTCATAGGCTGCGCTGGGAATACCGTACTTCTTCATCAGCTCTTTGGAAAAAACCTTGCTGCCCTCGATGATGGCGGCTTTTTTATTGGGGCCGAAGGCGCGGATTCCCTGCTCCGTGAGAGCGTCCACCATTCCAGCCACCAGCGGATCACCTGGCGTGCAGTAAATTTTGTCAACGTCGGCGCTTTCCTTGAGCTTGCGGATAATGGTGTGTTCCCTTCCGCCGCCGCCGACTACTAAGTATGTCATTTTTTTCAACCCTTTCAATGAATCAATTCGCCGTAAATCTTACAACAAATTATATGGCAAACCTGAAAGTGATAATACAATTATAATCAGATTTGGCAACATGATGTTTACAAGAATAAACCGGACAAAGTTCCTTTTGGTCGCAAATTCTTCTTTTTTCTGTTTGGATGACAGGAAGACAGCCGCAAAAATCACCGTCAGAATCGCCGCTGCCACATACCACTTGAACAGCAGGCTCATGGCCAGAGAAATCAACGGTGCGAAGAAGTATGCGACAGCAAAATAGACTTTGCCGTTACTCGACGGATGTTGATGGCCAACGTAAACCGAAATCAATATGGCCAAAGTGGATGCAAATATCAACACAAACGCCGCCACAGCAGCGAAAGCCAAATGTTCTTCGCTGGTCCACGGGTTAATATTGCAATAAAACCATTCGGCAAGGTTCTCCATAAATTATCCCTTTTTTAATCGGAGCGCCGCAACACTAAAATATTTTTCAGCGCGCAGCGCTCATTTTCTATTATTTTTTATCTATTCTTTATTCTCTATTCTCTAAGCGAGCTTGCGAGCGTTTCCGCTTTAGTGATGGAATAAGCGTATCCCCGTAAATACCATTGTCATGCCGTACTTGTTGCAGGTCTCGATAACGTTGTCGTCACGGATGGAGCCGCCGGGTTCGGCAATGTACTGCACGCCGCTT
>ONID01000224.1 GCA_900317765.1 uncultured Eubacteriales bacterium
GGATTCCGGCGTTTCGCCCTTGGTGCGCTGAATTTCTCTGTTGTAGCTTTGTGTGGATTCGAGCAGAAGGAGGGTGTGTCCTGTCGGAGCCGTATCAATGACCACGATCTCGTCATCCGCCTTTTCCACAATCTCCGCAAATGCCCTGAATACAGCAATTTCCTGTGTGCAGGGGGAACGAAGATCTTCCTCTATATAGGCAAGGTCTGAATCGGACATGCCGTTTTCTCTGGCTTTTGTCAGCACCTCCGTCTGGTATTTTTTCAGCTCCGCCTTTTCGTCAATCCGACTCATGGTGATATTGGCGGATTGGGTGATCACATAGTTCAGATGAGCGGCAGGGTCGGTGGTCGTGAGGTGAACCTTTGCGCCCTTTTGGGAAAGCCCCAGCGCGACAGCCGCCGCAATGGTGGTTTTTCCGACGCCGCCTTTGCCCATTGTGAATATCACCTTTTTGCGGGATTCGGCGAGGTAATTCACCAGAACCGATAAAGGCTTGATTTCTTCCGTTTCAAGATTCTGGGCTGATGGGGTGCTTTTTTCGCTGCAAAGCAGCGCCCTCACATTCTCAATGCCGGCGACATTGTAGGGACGCAGCGGAATGGAGCAGGCAGCAAGCGCTTTGAGCGTATCGGGCATCTGAGCGAGAGCCTTCTGCTGTTTGGCAAAAAGACTGTCCGAAACGCTGTCGTTGTGGGAGGTCAGTACGCCGTTGACAAGCAGCATCTGGTTCCGGATGCCGAGGTCTTTCAGTTCCCCGGAAGCTCTTTCGGCTTCCCGGAGCGGCGCGTTTTCGGGTCGGGTCACAAGAATCAGCGTCGTCAGTTCACCGTTTGCAAGCGTTTCAACCGCCTGTTTATAGATTCCCTTTTTGGATTCCAGTCCCGAAAGCTGTCCGAGGCAGGAAGCGCCGTGCGTGCTTTCGCTGATGAAATTGCTCCACGCAGACGGAAGCTGGAGCATTCGCAGGGTATGCCCTGTGGGAGCCGTGTCGAAGATAATATAGTCATATTTTTGCTCAATTTCAGCGTTCGTGATAAATCCGGAAAACTCGTTGAAGGCGGCGATCTCAACGGTACAGGAACCGGAGAGCTGTTCCTCCATATTGGCAATCACGCTGTCGGGCAGCTTGCCGCGGTAGGGAGCTATGACGCTCTCCCTGTATTCCGCTGCCGCCGTAATTGGGTCGAGATTGGCGACCGTCAGATTCGGCACTTCGGGAATATTTGTCCCCTTGTTGTCAAGCTCCCTGTTGAAAACGTCCTGCAAATTCGACGCGGGGTCGGTACTGATCAGCAGAACCGTCTTTCCGCTGTCCGCCAGTGAAACGGCAGTAGCGCAGGCGGCGGAAGTTTTGCCGACGCCTCCCTTTCCGGTGAAGAAGAGGTATTTGGTATGGATGACCTCAAACGGATTGAAAAGCTTCATTGACAACAGCCTCCGTTCTTTCCGGAACAACAACAGCCTCCGCCGGTTATGCCTCCGATATTTCGGGGAAGGAGAGCGGACGACGGAAGTCCGAGCAGCGTCAGGATTTCCTCGTTGGTGGGGTATCTTCCTTCGATGACGATGCTGCCGTCCACCAGTACGACCGGCAAAGCCTGCGCGCCCTTCTGATTGAGAAAGGCATTGACCGTATGATTGGTGACGAATTCCATCGGCGCACTGTTGAGATTGAAGCGCCTGACAATGACGCCGTTCTGCTTCAGGCGGTCGATCACGGTGGTGATGCGAAGCAGTTCAGGGTCAACGCTTGCTCCGCAAATCCCTGTTTCACAGCACAGGGCAGGCTCAAAAATCTGCATTTCTTTCATGGTGTGATGTCTCCTTTGTGGTTATTTACTCAAACTTCCCACACGCAAAAGAGGCATGAAGCCCCAAAAATAGGGCAAAAACGGAATAAAAAAATAGCATAGTACCTCGAAATGTGGTATAATTGAAATGACGAAATCACAACCAACCACAGGAGGACTATGCCATGTCAATTATAACACAGGGATATGAAAACAATCAAGAGTGTGAGAGCAGAATTTCAAAGTTTTTTTCGTCTT
>ONID01000131.1 GCA_900317765.1 uncultured Eubacteriales bacterium
GTTATTCATTTAACAGTTTTTTCAACCACAATTTTCTATTCCGAATAATGTTTTTTTGTACTACATATTCATTGCAATGACAAACTACTTATGATATAATGAACAGTATTCAATATAATGTAAAGGAAGGAATACATGGACACTTCTAACATTAAAGACGGTCAGACACCGGTCGTCAATGACCTCGGTCTGCCCAAAAAGCCCTTCAGAACGCACGGCGGCGTACATGTGGATCACATGAAGAATACCGCCGAATCCGAGACGGAGGAGCTTCCCACCCCCAAAAAGGTGATCGTCTCCATGCAGCAGCACATCGGCGCTGCCTGCGAACCTATCGTCAAAAAGGGCGACAAGGTGACGGTCGGTCAGCTTATTGCCGACAGCACATCCTTCATGTGCGCCCCCATTCACTCCGGCGTTTCGGGTGAAGTCACCGCCATCGGCACCATCATTATGCCCAACGGCGCGGAGATCAAGACCATCGAAATCGAATCCGACGGTCAGCAGACGCTCTGCCCCGACATCGAGCCTCCCGTTGTCACCAATGCCGACGAGCTTTACGCCGCCGTCAGGAAATCGGGACTGGTCGGCCTCGGCGGCGCGGGATTCCCCGTATCCATCAAGCTCAACTATTCTCCCGACAAGGAAGTGGACACCCTCATCATCAACGGCGCGGAGTGCGAGCCTTATCTCACCGCCGACTACCGCGAAATGATGGAATGTCCCGAGGACATCATCGAGGGCACACGCTTTGTCATGGAAACCCTCGGTCTGAAAAGAGCCATTATCGGCATAGAGGGCAACAAGCCCGCCGCCATCAAGCGTCTGGGTCAGCTCATTAAGGAACGTTCGCTCGATGAAAGAATGTGCGTGCTCAAGCTCGGCACCTCCTATCCCCACGGCGCGGAAAAGGTGCTGATCAAGGCATGTACCGACAGAGCCGTTCCTGTGGGCAAGATTCCCGCCGACGCGGGCTGCATTGTGCTGAACATCACATCCGTTTCCTTCATTGCCAAATACGTCCGCACGGGTATGCCGCTGGTGTCAAAGAGAATCACCGTGGACGGCTCCGCGATCAATCAGCCCAAAAACGTCATCGCTCCCATCGGCACCATGATTTCCGACATTGCCGAATTCTGCGGCGGTTTCAAGCAGGAGCCGAAGAAAGTCCTGATGGGCGGTCCCATGATGGGCACGGCATTGTACACCCTCAATTACCCCATTATCAAGCAGAACAACGGTCTTATCTTCATGGGCGAAAAGGAAGCCGACGACGTCAAGCCCTCCGACTGCATCCGCTGCGGCAGATGTGTCGCCGCCTGTCCGATGCTGCTCACACCGGTCAATATCCAGCACTTTGTGGAGAGACGCGACGTGCAGGCACTTAACGACCTCTGCGTCATGAGCTGCATGGAATGCGGCTGCTGCGGCTTCTCCTGTCCCGCACGCCGTCCGCTGGTGCAGTATCTCCGCATGGCAAAGGGCATTGTCAAATCCGGAAGATAGTTTTTTCAAACTAAGATAAGCATTATTATTTCAACGAAAGGACTGCTTGTATTAACATGGATAATAATACACCCACGATGCTTTCGGTATCGTCCTCTCCGCACAGACACAGCGGTGAAAACACCGCCTTCATCATGCAGGACGTTCTGATCGCTCTTGTTCCTGCCGCGCTGATGTCCATCGTCTATTTCGGATGGCGTTCGGCGCTGCTGATCGGTCTTTGCACAGGCACCTGTGTGCTCACCGAATACATATGCCGCCGCATTATGAAGCGCAAACAGACCATTGGCGACTTCTCGGCAGCGGTCACAGGCGTGCTTTTAGCCTTCAACCTGCCGCCTACGCTCAATCCGGTTTTCGCGGTGCTGGGTTCGGTATTCGCCATTGCCGTTGTCAAACAGATGTTCGGCGGCATCGGCATGAATTTTGTCAATCCCGCGCTCGCAGCGAGAATATTCCTGCTCATCAGCTTCCCGTCACACATGAGCAAATGGACGCTGCCCTTCTTCTACATGAGCGGCAATGATTCTTCCGATGTGGTTTCTACCGCTACACCTCTTGCACAGATGGCATCCGGCAAGCTCGAGACATCCACACTGGATCTCTTCATCGGTCTGCACGGCGGATGTATCGGCGAAACCTGCACTCTTGCGCTGCTGCTCGGCGGAATGTATCTGCTGCTCCGCCGCGTGATCACACCCCATATTCCGCTGGCCTTCATCGGCACCGTCGCCCTGATCGCCCTGATCGCCGGTCAGAATCCGATTGAGCACGTACTCTCCGGCGGTGTGATGCTGGGCGCCATCTTCATGGCGACAGACTACACCACCTGCCCCGTCAACAAGACAGGCAGAGTGATCTACGGCATCGGCTGCGGTCTGATCACCATGACGATCCGCCTCTTCGGTTCCCTGCCGGAAGGCGTGAGCTATTCCATCGTGCTGATGAACATTCTCACCCCGCATATTGAGACGCTCACACAGTCAAGTCCCTTTGGTTCGGAGGTAAAACGCAGTGGAAAATAAAAAGCAAAGCGGCTTTGCCACTATCGCAAAGCCAACCCTGATACTCACGGCGATTTGTACCATCGTCACCATGCTGTTAGCAATGACAAATATGTTCACGGTTGACAAAATAGCCGCAAACGCAGCACAGAAG
This sequence comes from uncultured Eubacteriales bacterium, assembly GCA_900317765.1. Classification (GTDB taxonomy): domain Bacteria; phylum Bacillota; class Clostridia; order Oscillospirales; family Acutalibacteraceae; genus RUG762. Next base: position 2,665 of record ONID01000131.1, read on the forward strand.
GCAGCCGAAAGCCGCAAAAAAGTGCTTGCCGCCGCGGATTACAAGCCGCTCGACAAGGAAGGCTGCGTCTACGGTGCCTACGATGAAAACGGAGACAAAATCGGCGTCGTCATCACCACCGTTTCCAGCGGCTACGGCGGAAAGATCGAGGTCATGACCGGCATCAAGGCAGACGGCGAGGTTTCCGGCGTCAATGTTCTCTCGATGGAGGAAACACCCGGACTCGGCGCAAAGGGCAAGGAAGACGGCTTCCTCAGCCAGTACAAGGGCTCCGACAGTCCCAACCTCGCGGTCAGCAAGGACGGCGGCGAGATCAACGCCCTATCCGGCGCAACCATCACATCCAGAGCCATTACGAAGGCTGTCAACCAGGCGATTGAAATATCAAAGAATTATCTCGGAACGGTCTCGGATTCCGATATTCCCGCAGCGACAGGAGGTAATGAATAAGTGGCTAAGAAAACAATTTCCATGCGCAAGGATTCACACGAGGAATCCGTTGCCATCATAGAAGAAACACAGGCCGCAGAGCAGACCGAAACAGCCGCTGCCGACACCGACACAGCTGCGGAAACTGCCGCCGCAAAGCCAAACGATAAAAAACCGGCTGCCGGCGTATTGGGCGACGCCATGAAGAGGGGCATTATTCTGGAAAACCCGGTGCTCCGTCTGGTGCTCGGCACCTGTCCGACACTGGCGACCACCACAGCCGCTTCCAACGCCATCGGAATGGGCATCGCAGCCACGCTGGTACTGATCTGCTCCAACACGGTTATCTCCCTTCTCCGCAACATTATCCCCGACAAAGTGCGCATTCCCGCGTACATCACCATCATTGCGAGCTTTGTCTCCATCGTGCAGATGCTGGTCAAGGCATTCGCTCCGGCGCTCGACGAATCGCTCGGCATTTATCTGCCGCTGATCGTCGTCAACTGCATCATCTTAGGCAGAGCCGAAATGTACGCCAGCAAGCACGCGCCTGCGCTTTCCGCTCTCGACGGACTCGCCATGGGTGTGGGCTTCACCACCGCCCTGCTCTGCATGGGCACCATCCGCGAAATTCTCGGCGCCGGTTCGCTCTTCGGTGCAAAGCTCCCGATTCTCTCCAGTCAGCCGATTCTCTTCTTCTCGCTGGCTCCCGGCGGATTCTTTGTCTTCGGCATGCTGATTGCCGCCGCCAACAAGCTCAGCAAAAAGAATAATCTTCCCGTCCGCAACGGCTGCGGAGACTGTCCCGCTGCCGCCACATGCAGTCTGTCAGGCAAAGGAGGGTGCAGATAATGAATATGACCGTCAAGATCGTCACTATTATTCTGGCAGGAATACTCACCAACAACTACGTTCTCTCCAAATTCCTCGGCATCTGCCCCTTCCTCGGCGTTTCCAAAAAGTTAGATACGGCCATGGGAATGAGCGCTGCCGTTATCTTCGTCATGCTGCTCTCCACCGCTGTCACCTATCCCATTCAGCGCTTTGTTCTGGAAGCGTTGGGTCTGGAGTATTTGCAGACCATTGTTTTCATTCTCATCATTGCCGCCCTTGTGCAGCTGGTTGAGATTGTGCTCAAAAAATACATTCCCGCGCTTCACGCGTCATTGGGCGTCTATCTGCCGCTCATCACCACCAACTGCGCCGTACTCGGCTGCGCCATTCTCGTGACCGAGGATTTCGGCAGCGCCGCCTACGCCAGCTTCGGCGAGGGCTATGCCTACGCGCTGTCCTGCGCGTTCGGTTCGGGTCTGGGCTTCTTAGTGGCCATGGCGATCTTCGCCGGTGTGCGCAAGCGCATGGAATCCTGCGATATTCCCGAAACGCTCAAGGGTCTCCCGATCACGCTGGTTGCCGCGTCTCTCGTGGCGATGTCCTTCTTAGGCTTCTCCGGCGTGGTTCACATGTGATTTTCAGCAAAGGCAGGGTAATGAAATGACAAGTATATTGATACCGGTGCTGATCGTCGCCGGAATAGGATTGCTCGCCGGTTTAGGACTTTCGGCGGCGTCCGTCATCATGGCTGTCCCCGTTGACGAGACAGCCGAAAAGCTGACCGAGGCGCTCCCCGGCGCCAACTGCGGCGCCTGCGGCTTCTCGGGCTGCGCTGGATATGCCGCTGCTCTTTCCAAGGGCGAAGCGAAGGTGGGACTGTGTCCCGTCGGCGGCAAGGCTGTCGCTGACGAATGCGCCGCGATTCTCGGCGTGGACGCCGGCGACATGACGCCCAAGGCCGCCATCGTGCGCTGTCTCGGCACCTGCGACAACACCTCCGTCAAGATGGACTACATAGGCGTTGACTCCTGCGCCGCTGCCGCGCTGCTCTACGGCGGAATGAATTCCTGTCAGTACGGCTGCATCGGCCTCGGCGACTGCGCAAGGGAATGTGAATACCACGCCATCGAGCTTTGCAACGAGCTGGCGATTGTCGACCGCAATCTCTGCGTCGGCTGCGGCAAGTGCGCCAAGGTCTGCCCCAAGCATCTGATCGAGATCACCGACCGCAAGCCGGCGGCTGTGGTCATGTGCTCCAACAAGGACAAGGGCGCCGTCACCCGCAAGATCTGCAAAGTGGGCTGCATCGGCTGCATGAAGTGCCAGAAGAACTGCCCGTCCGGTGCGATCACCGTCGAGAACTTCGTCGCACATGTGGACCGTTCGCTCTGTACCAACTGCGGACTGTGCATCGAGAACTGTCCGACGCACGCCATTCAGGAGATTTTCTAAAGTTTTCCCATCAATACCGCCCGGTTCTTTTGCCCTAAATGAACCGGACGTTTTTTTGTATTCTTTGAAAATATCATTTGACAAACGGGATATGATAATGTAAAATAGAAAAATGAGCAGAATAAACGGTCGCGTGCTTTGCCCGAAAGGGCACTGCATGAGGAAAGTCCGAGCATCGCAGGGCAAGGATAACGGCTAACGGCCGCCGAGGGTGACCTCAGGAAAAGTGCAACAGAGATATACCGCCCGTTCAGGAGGCTTTGTCCGAATGAGCGCGGTAAGGGTGGAAAGGCGAGGTAAGAGCTCACCGGTCGCTCAGGAGACTGAGCGACCCTGTAAACTCTATCCGATGCAACATCGTGGAGGGACATATGCGGCTGCCCGTCGCGTCCCGTGGAGATGGCTGGAGCTGTGCAGCAATGTACAGTCGAGATAGATGACCGTTCACGACAGAACTCGGCTTACAGTTCTGTTTGCCTGTCAAATCGGATGCGCGGGGCATATTATATAACAGGGCGTGTATATAGGTTGATGGAAAGAACACAAAAATTCGGGAGGAACGTCTGCCATGAGCAGTTTTATTTGTGACGATAAGCAGGTGTGGAAAAAGACGGTTGCCGTCAAAAGCAGACGGTTTGATTCCGACGCGTGGCGCGGCGCGGAGCTTTGGGATTTACTGGACGAGGACGGAATGCCCATCGGCGCAACCCATGTGCGGGGTGAAAAGCTGCCGAACGGCGCTTATCACAGGGTAGTGGAAATATTTACCGTCAATGCCAAGGGCGAACTTCTGGTGACAAAGCGTTCTCCCGAAAAGAAACCCTATCCGAATATGTGGGAGATCACCGGCGGTGCGGTCGTAGCGGGAGAGGATTCCCTCGACGCGGCGCGGCGTGAACTGCAGGAGGAAACGGGCATCAAGCTCGACACCGGCGAATTGCAGCTGATTCTCACCCACAGAGGCAAATCCGCCTTCGTGGACATTTATTTGGCTCACAAGGACGTACCCGCCGAACAGCTGACCATGCAGCCGGGCGAGACGACAGACGCTCGCTGGGTCACATTCAGCGAATTCGAGCGCATGATCGGCGACGGACTTGTTCCTTCCCCGGTGTGCAGAAGGTACGCCGTCGTTAAATATATTTTGATAAATAAAATATAATGCTTTTAAAAACACTCTGGCTTTGTGCGGCGGTCCTGCCGCCAAGCCGGAGTGTTTTTACCGTTACGTACCGATATTGTTGTTTGATCAGACGGTGAAGGTGTGTGCATACGTACAAAATTGTAATTCACAGCAAAATATCATTGATATTTATCAATAAAAATGTTAAAATTCAAGTATGCGATATTCGGCAATGTTTTGGGATGAATCAAAAAGGAGGAAAAGCCAATATGCCTGCCATAAACGTCCACGTTAAATCCGCTGCGACCAAGAAAAACAAAATCAAAACCGTCACCCTTCCCTATGACGACGGCATCACCGACGTGCGCGGGCTGATTGAAGCGACTGTGGCGTGGTGCGTGAAGGATTACAATGAGCGAAGGGAAAGCGGCGAATTGCTGACCGCGCTTTCTCTTCCGGAGATCGAAGACAAGGCGTCACAGGGAAAAATCTCCTTCGGCGTCAATTACGGGAACAAGGACGCTGATTTATCCAAGGCGACTGCCGACGCGCTGGAAGCCTTCTCCGACGGGATTGTGGTGATATTCGCCGACGGAAGAAGGCTGCAATCGCTTGATGAGCCTTTAGAGATAAAAAATATCAAAGAACTGACCTTCATCAAGCTCACCATGCTGGCGGGCAGAATGTGGTAATGACGATACGATCTGAGAGGGAGTGCATTTCAAATGGCGATACAGTCCGAAACGGTCAAAAAGTATTTCAGGAAACTGACCGAAAACAATGCAAGGTTCGACGCGCTCAGCGACGAACAGAAAAAATTTGTCAATCATGTGGTTGTTGACAACTACAGCAATTATCAGATGAATTTCCCGATCGATATTCCTCCGCAGCGCATTGAATGCCTGTCGGATTTTGTAAAGGGGCAATTCGGCGCGGCGGTGGAATTGCTTGTGCCGTCGGCTTTTATCGGGGACTATTACGCCATGCTGGACAAATTCAATCAGTTCCAGTATTCCGAAACCTACTACCGCCGCAGCTTCCGCACCCCGGATTATTATCCCTTTATCGGCAGAATGTTCCGCCTGACCTATTCGTATTTCCTGCTGGATGTGCTCGGCTGCACACCGGACAGCACGGATGCGTTTGTGCTCAAAAATTACAGGGAACCTCTCGACGCGGTGAGAAAAAACATGTTCGGATACGACGCCTACATTATTGCCGCCAGAATCGACGCGGGCGACAGCAAGGTGATCGAAACAATCAGGGAAATGATTACTTCCGAAAACAACGCCGCCATTCTCACCACCGAGGTGATCAAGGGAATCATCTGTTCATCCGACGAAGAACTGCACGATCTCCTTTGCAAGCTGCTCATTGCCGCGGGACTTTCCGAAGGTCTGCGGCAGGCGATCTGCGAAGCCGCCGACTGCGGCACCCCACAGGCCTTCATCAGACTGCTGCATGTCATCCATGAACAGAATTACGTCCGCTTTGCCTCGGTCAAGCGTGCCATCGGCACATGGACGGGACTCTGCCGCTGGGAAGACCCCGACCGTCTGGCGGGCAAAATCGCAGAGGATGCCGTCCGCGCCCTGCAAAGCCGCGAGAACGCCCTTGCCATGATTCATTCCGACGACCCCGTGGATATTTACCTCGGACTCTGGGCGCTGGGATTCAATGATGTGAATGACGCAATGAATGTGATGCTTGATCTCGCCGGCGTGAACGACAATAAATGCGGCAGTGAAATGCAGCTTTTGACGGTGGGATATTTCTGTCACAACCTCGAACTGCCGGACGTTTCGTCTAAAATCGCCGTAGCGGTGCTGGAAGCCCATCCCGAGGACTACAGGCTCTTTTCGCTGTATGACGGGGCGTATGTTTTCAGGCGATTCAATGAACAAAGCGCCACATCCGTCACAAGAGAACTGCACAACAACAAAGACCTCGCTGCGAAGCATTACCATATTCTCATCCATATGTACGACATCATACCGGAAAAGAAGGTGGAGTATAAGCCCATCCTCTACCCGTGGTATTCGTCCTACATGAGCAAAAGTATACTGCTGATGTGCGCTCTGGAAGCCGCAACTGTTATGGAGGACGACGAAAAAATCGACTTCCTTTGCGGCAAACTGCTTGAAATAGAATCGGGCAGCCGTGCGCACGCGCTTGAAAAAATCGCCGCAAGGATGAACACCCGCAAACAGCTCGACACGGTGATCAACGCCATCGCCGACCGCGACAGTTATACACGGCAAAAGGCGGTGGAGCACCTGAAAAAAGCGGCGCTTTCGAGCGACGAATACGCCGTCATCGAAGGATTTGCCAAATACAAGACCGCCGACCTTCGGGAAGGCATCATTGAACTGCTCAGGCTCCGCGACGCCAATGGACTGCATGAAAGCATTCTCCGCATGCTGCCCTCTAAGGATGAAAACATCCGTCTTGCCGCGCTCGACCTGCTCAAATACGCAATGGGGCAGCACAAGGATTTCGATTTTGCCGAGGCAAAGGCGCTGGCTGCCGCCATTCCTTCCCCGAGCGAACGGGAGGAAATTCTGCTGGGCGAAATCATCGGCGGTTCGTCAGGTGACGAAGTCACCAAGGAGAACGGCTACGGACTCTATGACCCCAAAGCGGATCTCGCGCCCATCGACTTCAAGCACAATCCGGGAGTGGTGAGGGAATATCTCTCCGTCAAGCCCGACGAACTCGAAGCCGTCTACACCGCTTTCCTGCAACTGATCGACGACAACGCATCCCTTGAATTCAAGGACGCTGCGGGCGAGGAACATCTTCTCGGCACATTCAGCGGCACCTTTATCCAGCCCTACTGGACCTACCGCAGCATCGACAAGGCTGCTTTATATGAAAAAATCCCCTGCCATGACCTTTGGGCAAAATTCTACCGCGACACTGTCCGGACACCGCAGCGCTTCTGGGCGGTGTATATCGGACGCATGGACACACGAACGGGCGATATTGCCAAGGTGAAGAATGAATCGATCGGCAGGCTCATGGACGGGATATTCGGCAGCATGCCGTTTTCCGGGGTGGAAAAGCGGCACTGCGAAAGGGATGAGCGCTTTGGAAACCGGTACTTCTGGTACATGTTCAGAGCGGCACTGGAAAGCATCGCAAGCGAATTTCACCTGACGCTGCCGTTAGAGATCATTCAGCAGGTTGTCGCGTACTTCGCCAAGGAAGTGTCCTGCGATGACCTGTGGCTGGAACGAGCGAACAGCCCGAAGGACACGTGGAACGGCAAGAAATACAACATTCTCAGATACAGCCTGCCGGAGTATTTCATCGAACAGCTCCGGGAGCGTATGGGCGAGGATTTTGAAGTGAGCTTCCGACTGCTTCACGAGCTTGCCGTCAAAAATGATCCTCTGGGACATCTGGAAAAGGGCGACATCAAAGAGCATGAGGTGCGTCACGTCAATCCCCAGATCGCCTATTATATCAAAGCCTGCCGCGAAGGGATCATCAGCGAGGATATTTTTTACAGGACGCTGCTTGAAAACGTTGGTGTAAAAGAAGCCGTGTCGAGGCTCGCGCCGTTCGTTTCCGGCAGGTTCAACAGGTATCTTCCGGTGGAGCGCAACGCGTTTTATTCGCTGCTGGGAGACGCGTATAAAGAACAGCTCGACGAGGGCGAACTGCCGACGGACTCCGATCTTTTCAAATACGGCAATTCCGTCGCCGCAAGGCTGATTGAAAAAATACTCGATGTGGAATTGAAGCGCGGCGACAGCGAGACGGTTTTCTCCAAAGCGGTCATCAAGATCGACAGAATATACGGCATCGACCGCCTCATGGAGATACTGAAAGCCTTCGGCAGCGACACCATCAGCCGCACTGCCTACTGGTACGGCAGCACGGTCAGCAAAAAGCAGTCGCTCAGTCACCTGCTGAGCGTATGCTACCCGGCAGCCGGAGACAGCGCCCAAATGCTTGCCGAACGCATGAAAAAGTCCAAAATCAAACCCGACCGGCTCATCGAAGTGGCGATGTATTCGCCGCAATGGATAGACATCATCGCGGAACACCTCGGCATCGAGGGCATGAAGAGCGGATGCTACTACTTCATGGCGCACACGGCGGCAGCCATCAGCGACCGCACCAAGGCGACCATCGCCAAATACACGCCGCTCACCAAGGAAGAACTCAACGGCGGCTGCTTTGATGTGAAGTGGTTCCGCGAAGCGTACGCCATTCTGGGCGAAAAGACCTTTGACAAGCTGTACAAG
>ONID01000158.1 GCA_900317765.1 uncultured Eubacteriales bacterium
GACGGGATTTTGGAAAAAATGGGTGTAAAGTAAATCATCAAAAGCAGGTGATACTCTTATGAACTGGATTAACGGATTTGAATTGCTGTGCTACTGCATTACTGTCATGCTGCTGACTGATGCGATAATTCACAAACGATGGACGGAATTGCGGCTCTTCTGTTCCGCAGCGCTTGCGGGATTTATCCTTGAACTGCTTGCGGTTCGGGTGACTGGAATTTATCATTACAGCCCGGATTTCTTCATTGATTTAGGATTTGAACCGTATCAGTTTCCCTTCTTCGGCGGTCTGATGTGGGGCGGATTGACGGTCTCCGGACTGCGTGTTTCGCGCAAGCTGCATCTCGGTAAGCTGTTGACGGCTTTATTTACCGGATGGCTAATTGTTTCCATGGACATGCTGCTGGATGTGGCGGCGATCCGGCTGGATGGAGGTTTCTGGGTATGGGAAGGACGTCCAATTACACTGGATGTCAATTGCCATATGTTCATGAGCGTGATCTGGGTGAATTTCTTGGGATATCTGTTTGAGACGCCGGCTGTGGTGTATTTCTTCCTGAAAGCAGAAGAAAAGGCAGATAAACGCAGTATAGGCAAGCTGATTCTGCAAACTCTCCTGATTGGTCTGGGCGGCGTTGCGGTGGTAGGCGCGGCAAGCGGTCTGTCCCTGTTTCTGAATGATATGACCGACGAATGGTTTGCCTGTGTTGCCTATTTGTTTCTCTGGACACTGATTCTTTGCGGAATGATGGTTCAGGCTGTAAGGCAGAAGCTGTCATTCGGAATCAGTATCAAGCAAAATTGGACGACGCTTGTATTCTGGGGGGCTATCTACGGCTATTGTCTTGTCGCTCTGTGGAGGCTTGGCATTATTCAGACGCTTCCGGTTTACGGCGTTTTTGCCCTGTGCGTGACGGTTTTTACACTTCTTCTATCCTGCAAAAGCAACAAAGAGCCATTACCCGCGCGGTAATGGCTCCTATTTGAATTTGCACGAAATGGGCAGTAACTTGGCGGTGAAAGTCCGCTATACGCTTAGCAGTAGGAAGTGTTAGACGAAGCAAGGGTGTCCGTCGTGAGGCGGAATCTGAAGGAAGCCGTACATTGTTCTATCATTCCTTTTTCATCTCAAATATCTTCTTAGTTCTTTATCACTTTTTCAAACCTGAACATTCCGTCCGGAAATTGCTCATCAAGCTCATCTGTCATGTCCGGATCGTGCGGATCAGGATGATGGCTGTTATAGAACTCTACGATATGAAACCCGCAGCGATTGACATAGAAGTGGATGTTCCTTTTCTCAAAGTATGGTGTGACTGTTTCCCAGACTTTCACTTCGGGATAAAGCTGTTCGATTGCACACCAAGCAGCATAACCGATGCCTTTACTATGTACCTTCGGAGAGACAAACAGCAGTTCAAGATCACCCTTGTCGCCGTCCACTTTAATCACAACGCTTCCAATTAGTATTCTATCGTATATTGTAACAACAAGTTATGAACGTTTCTACATACAAGCTCATCAGTAATACCGTTTTTTTATGTAGCTTTGTACCGACCCGCGGAAGAAGCGCATATCTATCAGGTGCGTCTGCTCATAATCGTCCACACAGAACTGTGCAAAGCAGTTGGCGTAGGAATGACTTCAATGAATAATCAAAAACAGTGCGCAAAATCAACTGTCAAAATAGAACTGTTTCAGGTTTACAATCGTGAATGATTATGCTACAATGTCAGCAGAAGGGACGGTGAAAAGAATGCTGACAGATGAAGACATGCAGGCATTGCTTGACGAAAAAGAAATCAACGACCTGATAGATGACGCGGCGGACACATTCCGGACGCCGGAAGACATACTGCGTGAACAGGGACTGACATTGGAGCAGGCTGTCCGTGAAGCAGATGCTTTTCGGGAAAGGTTCTTATCCCTGCTGCAAGCCAAATTGATTCCCACTGATAACATCAGCCGCATTTGCCGTGATGTTGCGGACTTGACCGAACGTGAGCGGAGCGGTGAAACGGTATTTTTATATACCGCATTGCTTACAGAAAACGGGTTGCTTTTCGGGAATATAACAGATGACGAGCAAAAAGCTCTGTTGTGGCTGGAGCATAAGGAACGGGTAGACTTCCTTACGCAGCGAATTTTGAACGAGCCGGTTTATCTGCGGGAATTCAATGCTGTTCGGAGTTACAAGCCGTTGTCCTGCTGCACGGAAACAGACCTTCACGAACAGGCAATTCTCTATGAAATGGCGATACAGAATACCTTTCTGTATAAAGGAAAAAACAATGTCTTCCTGCAAAATATCGGCGAACTGGTGAGGCTGGTCAACGCAAACGAGCTCTACCGTCGCATTAAGCCTTATGTGTATTTCGCCGTGCTGAGCCGCAGACATTCGCTTATGACAACACGAGAAAATTATTCTCCCAATATTCCCAAGATGTTTGAATATCAGGAGTACACCATTCAGCGCGACAATAAGAAGAATTTTGACACGTATCAATCGTATCTGGAATTATACGCCCAGCTTCGTGAAAGCTATGAGGGCGAGATCGACGGCGCTCTGACGGATTATTGCATGGTAAGCACGAGCAATCTCTGCGAATGGTTCTATGAAAACTGCGAGCCGGAGGATGTCATTCCGATGAGCCTTCCGATGGTGGCGGATTATCTTTCCAACACGATATGGCTGCCGGATTCATCAGAATGCAGTAAGGATTTTATAGAAGTCAACCCCGTGTTTGAAATTGCCTGCGAAAATATTCTGTCCGATGCGGACGAATGGAAGGATTATGTATCGGCCATGCAGAACGGAGAGAATATTTTTCCATACGCGGAGCGTCTGTATCGGAGGGCAGTTCAATCGGTTCCCTGTCCGGATAAGGAAGGAGCCTTGCAATACGCCCAATTCCTGCTGTGCGGCTATATGGAGGAATATAACCGTCAACTGCTGGTAAACGCTTCCAAGAATTTCATTGTCGAACAATAAAAAACAAAAAAACATAAACTGAAAAAAGCAAGCCAAAACGGTTCCTGAAGATTATCAAAAATCAGGAACCGTTTTGGCTATTCTATTTCACGTTATTTTGTTATCATAGAGTCAGAAAGGAGATGATGCCAAATGATGATGAACGGGAAATTAATTCATTCCATCAGGGAACTAAAGCAGAATTTCAGTATTGATGATCTGGTGGCCTGTTACTACAGCGGAGAGCTATTCTTTTTTCTCCAGAAAATCGGGGAATATGACAAACTCACAAGGCTTCAGCGAATAACAGGCAACGGCAATCTGACAGCGCAGCTGTACGATCTCTTTGATTTGAATCCGGAATGGACTGAGGAAGAGATCAGGCGTCGCTTTTCCTGAGAGCCGCCACTTTTTCCACGATCTCGGCGACCTGAACGGCATCGGCTTCGGACAATCCATCCAAGGCTGTCTGTATGCGGTGCATGGCTTCACTCTGCGTGGGTTCCAGTGCAGCGGAAATGTCAAGCAATTCATGCAGGGGGAGTTTCAATCCCAAAGATACTTTGTAAAGGGTATCGACAGTCGGACACTTTTCCCCGCGTTCCAGCCGACCGAGGTAAGTCGGGTTGATCTCCGATGCAAAGGCAAGCTCTTCCTGACTCAACCCTCGCAGCACACGGAATTGGCGGATTCTCTCTCCGATTTTGTAGGAAATGCGTTCGCGTTCTATCTGCATATCAATACACCGTCCATTACTTGTATAGTATTAATTTAGATGGAATTTTTATGCGGCGCAACGTCATTTAGAGCATAATAAAAATGCTATAAATATTTTATTAAGAAGGATGGTTTTTATGAGTCTTTTACTTATTCCTTACGTTATTGCCGGTTATTGGGCGACGGGTAAGACAATTTATGCCGACAAAATTGTCATCTACAGTCAGCCCGGTGAATTTTTCTTCTCCCGTCTTTTGTACGGACTGTTTTTTGGCTGGGCGTTAATCCCCTGGGCATTGATTAAGGTGTGGTTGAGCAAA
>ONID01000125.1:0-6449 GCA_900317765.1 uncultured Eubacteriales bacterium
GGAATTCGGCGAAGGCGTTGACCGTATGTACCGGGAGATGGAAACCGCCGGACTTCCGATGCCGGAATACGTCAGCAATGCGTTCATGCTGAACGCCACAATTCGAAATGGAGCAAGCACCGAGTTAAGAGACAAAAATGGCGAACAAAATGGCACTAATCACGAGTTAAGAGACAAAAATGGCGAACAAAATGACGCTAATCACGAGTTAAGAGACAAAAACGACGAAGCAAATGACGCTAATCATGAGTTAAGAGACAAAAACGGCAAAACTAATGGCAGTAATGGTGACATTGACTTAAGCGGATTAAAGAAAAGTGAGCAAATTGTTTTTGATGCAATTGCAGAGAATCCAGAAGTGACACGGCAGGATCTCATTGAGTTGACGGGTTTATCTTTAAGGACAATTGATCGAGCGATAAAGTCATTAGTTGAAAAAGGTAGAATTCAGAAGGTAGGTTCAAAGAGAAAAGGACACTGGGAAATTCTATGAACCGACCATAAATGAATTACACAAAGCACTTGTAATCCAATGTCGTTTGTGCTATAATCAGTTCAAAGAAAAACGAAAAACACAAGACCTGTATGGGACTTACGTTGATTTTCATGTGGAAATGGTTGAACACTGCACTGAAAGCAGTTGCATCTTTTTCGTTCAACCTTTCCATCGATCAAGGAGCCCGCAAACGCCTACATACAGGGAATCTGATTATCGACAGCATTCTCAACAGCAAGTTGAGCGAAGCAGTGGAGAAGGATATTTCTGTTTCGGTTCATGTTATGCTTCCGGCGGATGTGAAGATCGAAACAGACGATATGGTTGTTATTTTGGGGAATGTTTTGGATAACGCCATTGAAGCCTGTGAGCAAATACCGACAGATAAACGCTTGGAACTGATGTTGAAATATGAGGATGGCTGTATCATCGTAAGCGTTCGAAATTCCTTCGATGGTAATATGAATCGTAAGGGCGATGTATTTGTATCGCTCAAATCCGATAAGTCGCTGCATGGCATAGGACTGCAAAGTGTAAGGCATACCGTCGAGAAACACAATGGAGAGATGCAAATTTCAACAACAAAAAACATATTCAGTGTAGATGCGATTTTATATGCATAGTATATGGCGTTATCAGGTTATCCCCCGTTTATTTTACATGATGAACGAGGGATAACTGTAATTTTTTACAAAAGTAACTATGATTTTTTACAACTCCGATTTTTTCCTCTTTTTGTATGATATGATATATCCATTACATCAGAGGAGGAAAAAGCTATGAAAAAAGTTATAGCAAAGACTATCGCAAAGGTGGCGAAAAAGACGGCAACCAAAAGTGCAAATTCAACATGCCTGTTCTATTTCTATCAGCCAAAGGAACCCAAGGCAGTGAAGAAGCTCAGAAAGTTTTAGTATGGAAAAGATTGCAACGCGATTAACAGACTGGCTTATAGCAAAAGAAGCAGTTTCCATTGACGAAAAGGAATTATACGAGTACGGTATTTTTCATTTGTTGTTAAATATCATAAACACAATTTCTATTTTGTTGCTGGCACTGTTCTTTCGTGAGGTAATATCTACTGTATTCTACATAATATGTTTCTGTACGTTAAGAAGATATGCAGGCGGATATCACGTAAAGACAGTATTTACCTGCTATTTGCTAACGCTGACTGCCGCATTAGGTATGCTTGTTTTGCTCCGACAATTTGATTTCATTGCACCTGTTCAATTTGCCCTATGGTTTATATCAGGTATCATTATTCTGCTCTTTGCACCCATTCAGAATGCAAACAAGATTCTGGATGATATAGAGAAAATAGTTTACCAAAAGAGAGCGATTATTACATGGTTGATTCAAACCATAGGAATGGTGCTATTGTACCGGCTGGAATTTTCAAATTGTTTTGAAGCGATACTGATATCTCATATGTATGTGGCTATTTCAATGCTCGTAGAAAAAATCAGAATAATAAGGGGGAATATATAAGTAATAAATAAAAATAAGCTTGTTTATAATTATATTTGTGTTTTTTGTATTGTTTTGAAAATATGAGGAGATAGAAACATGATAACCTTTTCAAAGCATTCAAAAATAGTAATTGCAATTATTGCCGTTGCATCCTTGTTTAATTTTACGGTTTATGCAGAAACTACTTGTTTCAACAATTATATTATAGAATTATTATTTAGGCCGTGTGGTGTCGTTTGTTTCAATTAACGACATCAGAAGAATTTTATATTCGTTTTTTAATAAAACGTAAAGAAAGGAAGATTATTTTGAAAAAGAATTTGAAGGTATTTCTGTTTGCGATAGCATTGATTTTGACAATGGCTTTATCATCATTTACTGTGTTTGCAAAAAATAATATTGCTGCTGGAGCCATTCATGTTTCATCTAAGGGAAAGTCCTTCTCGAAAAGTTGGGAAGTAACATACCCAGTCAAATTTGATACTGATAATGCAAAATTTTATATGAAGTATGGGTTTAATACCTATTTAATTGACGAGGATTATGTGAAAGGTTTTAACTCATTGAAACCTGTAGATGTCAAAGTGTCAAATACAGATAGCATTAAAAGAGGCAGCTCACGTGCCAACAAACAGGCGATTGCTGAGATTCGTCATAAAGAAAGTACGGTCATTGATTACTATATGACATGGTAATCAAAAAAGTGATTAAATCATGCTTCTGTCCACATAGTCTCCTATCAATCAAAGCTGCCGCAGAAGAAACAGAGGTGTTGCTATGAAGATAATCAAATTGTTGTGCTTTTCTTTGCTTGCTGTTATCGGATTTGTTTTTGCCGGAGAATATTTTATCCTCTATCTGGATAATTTCGATGCGGCTTGCATCGGTACAGATTTTTATTATCCAAATACCTATGACAGTTCGCCGGAGAAAATGGTGGACGATATTCTACGTGAAGCTGAAAAGGCAGGAATCGGAATTTTCACTGTAATCACGGATAGTCGTAATCAACTTAGCACAGTGAAAAAGGTTTATTCTTCTGATGGAGTGGATGCTTTTATTCGGCAAAATTACCACATTGCTCCTCAGCAGTATCGAAGTTTGTTTTCGGGAAACTATGAAGTGGAATTTTACTCCTTCAACCAGATAATCGATAACAATGAGGATATAGACAATATTATCGAATTTTCCATTATTGGGGATATGTCCTCCGCCAGGTGCTTCAAATCCAAATTGATCGACACCTACGGAGGAAGCTTTCCACATTATGGAGTAAAAAAACGTGAGGGTCTATATATTTTTGGAATATGGATTATCATTGTGACGCTGGTACTGTTTTTGACCTATTTTGAAATTCAGTTTAACAAAAAAGAGTGTTATGTGTGCGTTACTTTGGGCAGTCGTATCTCCCAGTTGTTAGTGAAATTCTTACTGCCTGATCTGGTTGCTTTTGCGGCGGTTTTTTGGATTGAGTTTGCATTGGTGAGGCTATTTACCACTGCCGACTTTCAGCTTCCCGCTGCTTTGCTTGCAATGGGTGTGCTGATTTGCACGGATGTGGCATTTTACGTTATAGCCTTTGGTACCTTTAAAATTAAAAAGGCTTTTGCGGGTCTGTCGTTGACCAACCGTCAGCTCTATGCCAATTATGCGTTGAAGTTGGGAACGCTGGTGGTTACGCTGGCGGTGATATCAGGCAATATTGTTGAAATCGATCGTGTTGTGCAATATTATGGGCTAAGTGATTTTTTTGACAGGTATAGCGATTATGCCTTTATTCAGTTCGTTTATGACCGATACAGTGAAAATCCTGAGGAGATATATGAACTGTCAGGGGATAATTATGATTTTGACAGTACCATAAGGGATATTGAATTTTACTTGACGCAGCAACAATCGGGAAACAATCTCATGCTTTATTGCGACAGATTAGTTGGCGGTTCTACCTATACTGATTTTATTATAGCAGACAGTGGTGCATTGCCTTATCTTTCGGAAAAAATGGAGGAAGCGTCTTTACTGAACAGCAGGGGCGTTGAGGAATTTTATGTATTGATGCCCCAAAAAATGACCAGAGAGCAGCGTGAGGAATGCCTTTTATATGTCGATTCAAGATGGAATGAGTTTTATGACGATGATGAAGAGGAGATTCGGAGCTTAGAAAGAAACTATGCCGTACTTCAGTATCAGGAAACCGTGAATCTATGTGCAATGAGCAGCTATGGCATTGATATGCAGTTCTGTGAAAATCACAAAAATCCGATTATCTTGTATTTTAAGGATTATCCGTCAGCAAATAAGATGATTGACATTGTGAAACACCATGAGATAGATAATTGGGCGGCGGAGTTTACAAAAAAAGAACTAAAAAAGCCTGAATTAGTTAGCTTCCCATAAGGATACCAACCAAACACCCACACATACAACCGATTGAGAGAAAAAAAGACTGCAATCTACAAAGGTCAAACTGTAAGTTGCAGTCTTTTTTTCGCATTCTTTCACATAACCACATTCTTTAACAAGTCTTAAACCTTTCTTTGCGATTTATAAATGATTATCGACTATACTATTGTCATACCGAACGACAGGAGGATCTGAGAATGGAGTATATCTTAAAAACCAATCTTCTCACTAAGCAATTCAGGCAGCAGAAAGCGGTGGATGGAGTATCTCTGCAAATCGAGCGCGGGGCGATATACGGATTGATCGGGCGCAACGGCGCAGGCAAGACCACATTCCTCCGCATGGTCGCGGGACTGGCGCGTCCCACTTCCGGAGAAATCGAGCTCATGGGCATTCCTTCCACCGAGAAAAGCATCCGCTCCGCCTTTGAACGGGTCGGCTGTCTGATCGAGCAGCCCGGCATTTACAACAATCTGAGCGCGTTTGAAAACTGCAAGCTCAAAGCCATGTGCTGCGGCGTGTATTCCAAGGAATACGTGGAGGAAAAGCTAGCGCTGGTAGGACTGAGCGACGTGGGCAAAAAGACGGTGGGGAATTTTTCGCTCGGCATGAAGCAGCGGCTCGGCATCGCGCTGGCCATGATCGGCGAACCCGATCTGCTGATTCTCGACGAACCCATCAACGGCCTTGACCCACAGGGCATTATCGAAGTGCGTGACATTATCCAGACCATCAACCGTGAGCGCAACATGACCATACTCATTTCCAGCCACATTCTCGAAGAACTGTCCAAGATCGCTACCCATTACGGCATTATCCACAATGGCAGGCTGATTGAACAACTCAGCAGCGAAGAACTGATGGACAAATGCGCCGCCAAGCTCGTCATTGTCACCGATACGCCCGAAAAAGCCTGTATAGTACTGGACGATTTTGGTGACGTGGCGTATAAAGTGGCGGATAAGCAGACCATTCAGCTGTCCAATCACCTTGACGACGCGGCGGACATCAACATGGCATTGAGCCGTGCAGGGGTGGCGGTGCAGTCCATCGGGAAGAAAAACGAGAGCTTGGAAGATTATTTCATTGAACTGATTCACAAGGCATGACAAGGGGAGGATAAAAAATGTTGAATGTCATTCGCATGGAGTTGCACAGAATGCTCCACACACGCAGCTTTTATATCACACTCGCCGTGAACATTCTTCTGATTGCTCTTTTGTTTTCTGTGATGGCTCCGTCCCTCAATGAGGGATTTGCCGCCGAGCAGGCCGCTGCCGATACATCCATCTCACAAAGCGTCGAAGGCTGGAAAATGGAAATGGTTCTCGACAACCGCAACGCGCCCAATCCGATCAATGTCTGCTGCGCCTTTACCGATTGGTGCATTCTGTTTGTTGTGATTTTTATGGCATGCTTTGTGGGCCGATTTTATAAAGACGGATTTTGCAAAAATGTCATGGGAAGCCGGGGATACCGCTTCCGTTTTCAAATGGCGCAATCGGTTTGCGCCGTTATCTATTCGGCGGTCAATGTCATTCTGACAGCGGCAGTCTCCCTGTTGCTGGCAAAAGCGCTCATTCATTCCTTCACCTTTGCCTATCTAGACATGTTCGGCTTGTATTTGCTGGGGCAGTTTCTGCTACTGTGCGCTATTGGAAGTTTTTCTGCGTTTCTTACGGAATGGACGCACAGCACCGTTCCGGCGATTGTCTATATCTTTCTGCTTTCTACCAATATTGTCGCTATGATGACCGCCTATATTGACAGTCATTTAAGCGATTGGCTGCACAAAGAGATTGTCATGGCGGATTGTCTGCCGTCACTCTATTACACCAATCAATTTTTACTGGATGTATCGGACAGCACCAAAAACAACGCGATGCTTCTTCACGCGGTCATGCTGTCGATGATTTTCTTTATTGTTTACAATGTGGCGGGTTCCGTTTTACTGACCAAGCGCGACGTCAAATAAACAATTCAATAGGGAGGGTATTCTGCCATGAAAGATAAAAACAAGAATAAAGTCGAAAATGAATCCGGCTATATGGCTATGGGAATATGTCTGGGAATGAGC
>ONID01000125.1:6466-7676 GCA_900317765.1 uncultured Eubacteriales bacterium
ATGTGCATCGGCTTCGGCTTATGTATCGGCTTGGTGGCGGACTCCGCAAAGCAAAAAGCCAATGCCAAAGAAGATGGCAAGGACGAAGCATTCCAAACGCAGCCAAAAGAAGAAGAGAGAGGAAGATAAAAATATGCTGAATGTCATACGCATGGAGTTGCATCGTATGGTTCATTCCATAAGCTTTTATGTAACGCTGGCGCTCTGTGTCGCCATGTCCTGCGGCATGCTGGTGTCGCTCACGCCGAATAAAAACCGCTCCTATGAGCAGGAAAGCGGCTATTACCTTGTGACCGACGCGGAAGGCAGGCAATACAGAATCAGCGCGGATGAAGTTGCCCAAAAAGAGGCAGAGTGGCAGAACGGCGATGTTGAGTTGAGGCCTTTGAAGTATGGTGAGGTGGAATCGGTCAATCCCGGCGCGATCGCGCATTTCATCGGCACGGCGGATATGTTCATCGGCATTTTCGCGGCACTTTTCGCGGCGGGATTCTATCAAAGCGGCTTTTGCAAGAATGTGGCGGGAATGCTGCGACATAAATATGACATTTTCGTTGCCCAGATGCTCTGCGTCATTCTTTTCTCGGCAATCGCGGTGCTGTTCAGCGCTGCGGGAGTGGTGAGTATCGCATCTGCGACACTGCATTATTTCCAATTGACCGGTCTGCTGGAATTTGGCATGTATCTGTTGGGATACTACCTGTTGTGCTGCGCGATTGGTTCATTGGCATTGTTTTTGACACATCTTCTCCGCAGCAACCTCTTCCCTATCCTCTATTCGGTGCTGCTCTCCACCACCCTGATGACTGCCATCATTGCGATGATCAATGACAGAATCAGCGAGTTCTTTTCCGCTGATATTGATATTGCCAATTATTTTGCCTCTCTTTACACCTTCTCCTTTCGATTCAGCGACACAGCAAAAGATATGACCGAAATGTTAATTCACGCCGTAACGCTTTCCATTTGCGCTTTGGTCGTGTATAATG
Source organism: uncultured Eubacteriales bacterium (assembly GCA_900317765.1). Lineage (GTDB taxonomy): Bacteria > Bacillota > Clostridia > Oscillospirales > Acutalibacteraceae > RUG762. The sequence continues at coordinate 7,456 of ONID01000125.1, forward strand.
GATTGGGTTGCTTGGTTCTGACCAAGAAAGACATTTGACAGGAATGATGATTGTGGTAATTGCCGTAATACTATCCACCGTCGCAACGATAGCCGCCGCGGGTCTGGGACTGTATGCCCATGGTCTGCGGCGGCAGATTCGCGATATATGCGCGCAGAGTGAATTTATTGAGAAGCACGGCAGTAACAAGCTGGTATCCGTGGACATCCGCGACAAGGCGG
>ONID01000105.1 GCA_900317765.1 uncultured Eubacteriales bacterium
AATGACTTGCAATTATTAGATTTTTATATTATAATACAAATCGGTAAGTTATTTCATGGAGGTAAACTAAATGATAGTAGCAGGCGATTTCAGAAACGGTGTAACATTTGAGATGGACGGTGCCGTTTATTCTATCATCGAATTTCAGCACGTTAAGCCCGGCAAGGGAGCGGCCTTCGTCCGCACCAAGCTGCGCAACGTCATTACAGGAGCTGTGACAGAAACCACATTCAATCCTTCTGCCAAGTTCCCCACAGCTTTTGTTGAGCGCAAGGATATGCAGTATCTTTATGAGGACGGCGGTCTGTACTACTTTATGGACCCTGAGACATATGAGCAGCTTCCCATCAACGAGAGCACTTTAGGCGACAACTTCAAGTTCGTCACCGAGAATATGATGTGCAAGGTGCTGTCCTACAAGGGCAGTGTCTTCGGCGTGGAGCCGCCCAACTTTGTTGAGCTCAAGGTCACCAAGACCGATCCCGGCTTCAAGGGCGACACGGCAACCAATGCCACCAAACCCGCTACGCTTGAGACAGGCGCGGAGATCAAGGTCCCGCTCTTCATCGAAGAGGGCGACATGATCCGCATCGACACTAGAACCGGCAGTTATATGGAACGCGCATAATTGTTGATGCCTTGCAAGCTCCTTTTGAGTGGAAGCATTGACATTTGGCTTTATATAAATCTATTTTACAGAGAGGATAATTGCTATGAATAAGTTGGAAAAGCTCGCTTATCTCAAGGGTCTTGTCGAAGGTCTTAACCTGAACGATGACAAGAAGGACACCAAGGTCATCAAGTACCTCATGGAGCTTCTGGAAGACATCGTGCTCGATATGGAAAACTTAGAGGACGGTTTCGAAGAGTTCCAGCAGCAGCTTGATGAGGTTGACGAAGATCTCGGCGCTATCGAGAAGGATCTCTACGAAGTGGACAACTGCGGCTGTGCTCATGAGAAGCAGCCCGAGAAGAAGTCTACCAAAAAGACTAAGGATGAGTTGTATTACGAAGTAACATGCCCGACCTGCGGCGATACGATCTGCCTTGACGAGGATCTTATCAATGTCGGCGAGATGGAGTGCCCGAACTGCGGAGAAAAACTCGAATTTGATCTTGACAACTAAGTTTTGCGGACGACCATTACTTTTTTCGGTTAAATTCAAAACGAGCTGATTTTCTCTGTATCGTTGCGGAGCCATTTTGACCTTTTATATTTGCTGCTAAGAGGAGCTTGTCACTAAGGGTGTGGCATGCTCCTTTTTGGATTTTGAGAGGAGGCGGCATCGGATTGGCTGACGTAAATGAAAGAAAAAGAATTTATGTTGTCGCTAAAGGCATTGTCATGAACCGGGGTAAGTCGCTGATTGTTTGCAGAAACGACTTCAAGACGCCCGAGGGGCTTGACTGGTGGGAATTTCCCGGCGGCACGCTTGAATTCGGCGAAACACCCGAACAGACCCTTGTGCGTGAGATGAGAGAAGAGACGGGACTCGACGTTGTTCCCGCAAGGCTGCTTTACGTGTGGTCTGTCCAACGAAACCCGGATTATCAGCTGATCATTATCACCTATCTCTGCGAATGTGAGGATGTCAGCCTTGTGCGGATTTCCGATGAACATACGGGGTATCTGTGGGCGGATGCCGACGGACTGCGCCGCTATCTTGCGGGGGACATCCGAAACGCCATTGACAAAAACGGGCTATGGGATTTCCTGGAGAACGGAGGACAATAATATGGGTGGTTATGTTTTCATTATCATATTCATTCTGCTCGGCGTGTTTCTGGGTGTGACTACCCGTTTTTTCACCGGCTTCGGGGAGAATCTTGGCAGGAACCGCATGAAGGAGCTGGGTCTGGACGAGGACCGATCCGGCGACGACGAACCCGACAGCCGGTTGAAGTAGAGCCTTGCTGTCCGTCAACCGTCGATGCAGGCGACAGAATGGCTCCGGGAGGATAATAAGATGATTTACGCGATTATCATGTTTGCGACGGCACTGTTGCTGCTTGTACTGGGATTTGCCATTTACAGGGGACACACCGGACTGATACACGATTATCATCAGGAGCATATTCCACAGAACGACCTTCCTGCGTACGGCAGGGAATTTTCAGTGGGAATGTTCTCGATGAGCGGAACATTCGCTCTTTCCGGCATCATTCCGATGTTCGGCGAGAGCGGCGGAGCGGTCTGGGCTTCTCTGGGCGTTCTGGCAGTGGGCTTTATTGTCTCTTTTGTCATTCTGGCAAGGGTGCAGAAAAAATTCAACGGCGGTTTTTTCTGATTTTTGTGTTGTTTTGTAAAAGGAATGGTGAACATGGGTGCAGCAGGCAGGCTTTTCAGATACAAAAAGGTTTTTGATCTGGAGGGGACGAACGAACTGTTTCTCCGTGCGGTGCGCGAAAACTGCGAGTATCAGTACCGTCACAACGACAAATACCGCGCGATATTGCAGGCAAGGGACTTTTCGCCCGATATGCTCAGACAGTACGAAGACATTGCACGGCTGCCCTTCCTGCCGACGCTGCTTTTCAAGAATCACGAATTGTATTCCATGCCTAAGTACCGTATGATTGTCAAGGCAACCTCCTCCGGCACCGGCGGCAGATTCAGCCGGATCGGGTTTGAATGGGGAGGGCTGTGGAACGGTGCGCATATGGTGCTGAGGGTGATCAATCGCCGACGGCTTTTTTCTCCCGTTCCCTGCAATTATGTGGTGTTCGGCTACAAGCCGCACAGGAGCAATCACACCGCCGTCACCAAGACCGCCTACGGAGCGACGCTTTTCACGCCTTCGCTTCATCGTACGTATGCGCTTCAATACAAGGACGGTCAGTATTCCGCCGATCTTGACGCGGTCGCCGGAGCTATTCAGAAATATGCGAAATCCCGCTTTCCGCTGCGGTTCATGGGCTTCCCGTCCTATACCTATTTTGCCATGCGTCTGCTCGACGAGAGGGGAATTCACCTGCAGCTGCCGAAAAATTCAAAGATCATGTTAGGCGGCGGATGGAAGCAGTTCTACCGCGAAGCGGTGGATAAGCAGGAATTTTACGATATGGCCAGGAAGGTATTCGGCGTGGACGACAGCGACATCGTCGAGTTTTACGGGGCGGTGGAACACCCCATTCTCTACTGCGACTGCGAAAAACACCATTTTCATGTTCCGGTGTACAGCCGGGTAATTATCCGCGATCCCGTGACCCTGGAACCGCTGCCGAACGGAAAGACCGGGCTGGTCAATCTGATTTCCCCCATGGTCAGAGCCACGCCGATTCTCAGTGTCATGACGGATGACCTGGGCATTCTTCACGACGGGAGCGAATGCGGCTGCGGCATCGATTCGCCCTTTCTCGAGATCATCGGCAGAGTGGGTCTGAGGGACATCAAGACCTGCGCGGCAGGTGCGGAAGAACTGTTGGGGAAGAAGGGGAGCGGCGTATGATACTTTTCAACGGAACAATATATCCCACATCCGAGCAGTCACGTCTGCTGAATGCCATGGAAGAAACAATCAACGCAACCCTGTCGGAGGGAAGGCTTTCGCAGGAGGCGGTCATCCGGGCGATCGACCGTCTGGGCGGCATGCTCAGAGCAGGGGAGCTGGACCGGCTCATCGAACAGTCGGGTCTTGCGGACTCTATGAAGCAAATGAAGGGATTTTCCGGTCTTCTCAGCCGGGAATATCTCACATACAAGCTGCGCACTGAGTTAGGGGACGGCTTCTTTGAGCCTTGGGAAACTTCCGCGGTCTGCGGTCTTGCCGGTGTGAGCAACATTCCCATGCCGCTCGGCACGCTCTTTCACATTGCCGCCGGCAATATGGACGCTCTTCCGGCTTACACGGTCGTCGAGGGTCTGCTCACAGGCAACGTCAACATTTTAAAGCTCCCCCAGGCGGACAACGGTCTGACAATGGCGGCGCTTGAAAAGCTCATTGAAATCGAGCCGTCGCTTGCGGGATACATCTATGTCTTCGACACGCCTTCCACCGATATTGCCGCTATGCGCCGCTTGGCAGGCATGGCGGACGGAATCGTTGTCTGGGGCGGTGACGCGGCGGTCAGTGCGGTGCGTGCAATGGCGCCTGCGGGCGTCAGGCTCATCGAATGGGGGCACAGGCTGAGTTTTGCCTATCTTTCGGGCAATTGGCGGGTGAAAAAGCAGGAGCTTGCTTCACTGGCGGAACACATTGTCACCACCGAGCAGGTTTTGTGCAGCTCGTGTCAGACGATTTTTCTGGATACCGACAGCATGGATGAAATTGAAAAATTCTGCGGGGCGTTTCTTCCCATGCTGCAGACGGCAAGGGATGTTCACCCCCTGACCGAAATCGGTGCCGCCGCGGAGATAACGCTCAAAAATTATACCGCCGAGCTGGAAGCGGCGATTGCCGGACACAATCGGAAGAGAAATCCGTATGCCGGAAGGATGTGCGGTCTGACGGTTTGCGAGGACAGCGAGCTTGAACTGTCCGACCTGTTCGGCAGGGTGCTTGTCAAACGGCTTCCCAGAGCGCGTATGATGAGCGTGCTGCGAAGAAAAAAGGGGACTTTGCAGACAGCAGGTCTGATCTGCGACGACGGCGACAGGGCCGCTCTCACAGATCGGCTGATCCGCTGCGGCGTCAATCGCGTGACGTCGGCAGGGAATATGTCAGCCGGTTTTTCGGGAGAATCGCATGACGGTGAGTATTCCCTCCGGAGATATGTGCGTATCGCCAATGCAGAATACACTGCGCCGTGACAGTTCCTTCCTGTGCGCCGGTTTATCGGACAAACCCATTTTTGGAGGCTAATACATGTCAGAACAAAACAATCTCGAAGAGCTGCAATTATCCGGTCATGGGGACGGAGGCATTTCACCCCTTGTCAGACAACGACGGGTGGATATTGATCTGATCAGAATCGTCGCCTGTTCCTGCGTGATATTGACGCATACGCTGGCATATCAGGCGTTTGCACATACCGATTCTCTGGCAGTTGCATGGAGATACAGCCTGTTGTCAGTGTCCCTGCGCATGGGCGTTCCGCTTTTCTATCTTGTGACGGGAGCACTGCTGCTGAGGGACAAACAGGAATCATACGGCTATATTTTCAGGCACAGAGCGCTCAGAATCATCATTGTGCTGCCGGTTCTCACGACGATGCTGACTGCTATCGGCGCATACAGAGGTTATATCGACGGCTTTTCCATCGGAACGTGCATTCGTTTCACGTTGAATCACGCGAGCCTTGTGGGTGGTGTTTCCTATTGGTATCTCTATTCGTATCTCGGCATTCTGCTTATGCTGCCGTTTTACAGGAGAATGGTCAAGGGCATGACGAATAAGGATTTCTGGATGCTTTTCTTCCTTCATATGTTTGTTTGTTCCTTCAAAACGATCGGCAACACGTTTCTGGAGTCTTACGGCATTGAGGGTCTGTCGCTGAATTCATCCTTTACCAACGGCGTGGGGCTGGCGATTGATCAGCAGTTATTTTATCCCCTGATGGGGTATTACCTGGATCATCATGTCGATATGCAGAAGGTGTCCCGCAAAAAGGCAATTCTGGTTTTCTCGGCGGGGGCGGCAGGGATCCTTATTTCGTCCTTGCTCAAGGTCAGAGAACTGAAGATGAACGGCATGGTCTTCACCGAGGACTATCTGACTTTGTTTGATTACCTCACCGCTATCTGTACCTTTTTCCTTATCAAATATGTCTGCACCAAGCATGAACAGTTCGCCTCCTGTAAAAAACTGGTCGCGGCAGTTACCACGGTCGGTGCGCTGACCTATGGCATTTATCTTTTGGAGCCTTTCGTAAAATGGACGATCTATTCGCGGTTTGTCGCTCTGATCAGCTCCAATACCTACCGGCTCTATCCCAATCTCGTTTATTGGATATTGAGTATGGCTCTCACGGGCTTCATCACCTGGTGCATCAAGAAGATTCCTGTGATCAAAAAGCTGTTCTGACATGAGAATGATATATTTGTTCAAACTGAATAAAAAATAAGCAAAAGCAAGCGCTAACTTCTACGAATAAAAAACAAACAAATTTTAAAATATTACTTGCAATAATCAAAAGGCTCTGATATAATAGTTTAGTACGCTGCGTGTACAGTGAAGTGCGCGTAAGCGTCCATAAATGCAGCGACTGCACATGAGATATGCGTTGAAGTGGGAGGTTGCGTCCCTTGCGTGAGCAGGCGGACGGTTTTTCCATGGAGTATGTCCGATTTTAAACCGGGCGAAAAAGTGTGCACAGTGACAGCGGACGATTCAGAGCCTTTTTGAGTTGCTAAGGCCTGCGATGTGCCGTTTTCCGGGCGGAGGCTTCCCAATGAGCCGACGCTTGGGAGCAGGACTGTGCCAAGCAATACGCTTGCTATTCGTTTTCACTGACCCGGAAAGCCAAGACCACCCCAGCAAGATGAAAGGCTTCCGGTTTTTTAGTGCCCGTGTATGAAACACCCGGACGCGTTGTTGAATGACATCGGGTGCGCAGCGAAAATCATGTAGCAGCACCTCGCCGCAAAAATATTTTTAGGAGGCGGCTATATTATGGCAGTCAAGGAAAAAATCAGAATCAGGATCAAGAGCTATGATCATTCTCTCGCCGATCAGGCGGCACAGAAGATCGTAGACGCAGCCAAGCGCGAGGGCGCACAGGTCTCCGGACCGGTTCCGCTCCCCACCGACAAGGAAATCGTAACGATCCTGCGTGCGGTTCATAAGTACAAGGACAGCAGAGAGCAGTTCGAGTACAGAACCCACAAGCGTCTCATTGACATCCTGAGACCTTCCAACAAGGTTGTGGAGGCTCTTAAAGGATTAGAGCTCCCTGCAGGCGTTGAAATCGAAATCAAGCTGTAATCGCTTGAAGGACATTCCAACCAACGGCAGTCGAGGTCAAGTTGAAGCGTGTTGATACCCGCGTTTCAACCAATAACCTATCATAGGAGGCAGAAAAAATGCAAAAAGGTATTATCGGCAAAAAGCTCGGCATGACCCAGATCTTTGACGAGAAGGGCAACGTAGTTCCCGTCACCGTCATCGAAGCCGGTCCCTGTGTTGTCACACAGAAGAAGACAGTCGAGACGGACGGCTACAACGCCGTGCAGCTTGGTTTCGGTGAAGTCAAGCTCAAGTTCAAGAAGGGCGCAAAGAGCTCCAGAACAGAAAAGTTCCAGGGCAAGCCCAGCAACATCACCATGGCGCTCGCAGGTCACTTCGAGAAGAACGGTGTTGCTCCCAAGAAGTATCTCAGAGAGTTCCGCTTTGATTCCATCGACGGCCTGAACGTCGGCGATCTCGTCAAGGCAGACACCTTCGCGGCAGGCGACAAGGTAGACGTCGTCGGCACAAGCAAAGGTAAGGGCTGGGCCGGCGTTATCAAGCGCTGGAACTTCGGCAGACTCAAGGAGAGCCACGGTACAGGTCCTGTTCACCGTCACGGCGGTTCCATCGGCGCCTGCTCCGATCCTTCGAGAGTTTTCAAGGGAAAGAAGATGTCCGGTCACCTCGGCAACGAGAGAGTCACCGTGCAGAATCTCACAGTCGTCAAGATCGATGTTGACAACAACCTTATCGCCATCAAGGGCGCGGTTCCCGGTCCTAAGGGCGGCGTTGTGCTCATCAGCGACAGCGTCAAAGCATAAGGGAGGAGGAAACAATTATGGCCAGCATCGCAGTAGTAAATGCAGATAACGAAAAGGTCGGTACTCTCGAACTTTCCGATGCAGTATTCGGCATTGAACCCAACGAAGCAGCAGTTCACGCTGTAGTCGTTAACTATCTCGCCAACCAGCGTCAGGGCCAGTGGAGACACGGCGGTATCGCTCTCGGTCCCAAGCCCAGATGCTATCGCTACACACTCAACAAGAAGCTCCGCAGACTTGCCATGAAGTCGGCTCTCTCCGCTAAGGTCGCAGAGGGCGACATGATCGTTCTCGACGCCTTCACCATGAGCGAGTACAAGACCAAGGAAGTCGTCAAGATGCTCAGCGCTGTCGGCGCAGACCGCAAGGTTCTCCTGGTTATGCCCGAGAAGAACGACATGGTCATCGCCAGCGCAAGAAACATTCCCGGCGTAAAGACAGCGCTCGTCAACACTCTCAATGTCTATGACATCGTGAACGCTGACAAGTTCGTCGTCGTCAAGGACGCCGTAGCACAGATCGAGGAGGTATACTGCTAATGAATCCCAAGGACATTATCATCCGCCCGATCATCACCGAGAAGTCGATGGCGGGTATGCAGGTCGCTGAAGGCGAAAGCATCAAGTACACCTTCGAAGTTGACAAGAAGGCCAACAAAATCGAAATCGCAAAGGCTGTGGAAGCCTGCTTCCCCGGCGTAAAGGTTATAAAGGTCAACACAATGCACGTCAGAGGACGTCATCGCCGCCAGGGCAGATACGTAACACTTTCACCCGATTCTAAGCCCATCGAATTCTTCGAGGGTCTCATCTGATTGAACTAAACCAAACGCAGGCAATGTATGGAGCATGATGGCAGCTCCGCTAAGCCCGTAGAATAACGAGGAGAGTGAACCAAATTGGCTATCAAGACATATAAGCCGACTACCAACGGCCGCCGCAACATGTCTGTGACCGATTATTCCGCGCAGCTCGACAAGGTATCTCCCGAGAGAAGCCTTCTCGCACCGCTCAAGAAGAATTCCGGCCGCAACAGCTACGGCAGAATCACCGTCCGTCACAGAGGCGGCGGACTTCGCAGAAAGTACAGAATCATCGACTTCAAGCGCCAGAAGGCTGATATGCCCGCAACCGTGCAGTCCATTGAATACGATCCCAACCGTTCGGCATTCATCGCGCTCATTCAGTACGAAGACGGCACCAAGGCATATATCACAGCACCTCACGGTCTCAAGAAGGGCGATACCGTCGTCAGCGGCGCTTCCGCCGACATCAAGCCAGGCAACGCGCTTCCGCTTTCGGCAATTCCCACCGGTACATTTATCCACAACATCGAGCTTTATCCCGGCAGAGGCGCACAGCTCGCCAGAGCAGCCGGCATCCAGGCTCAGCTGATGGCAAAGGAACGCACTTCTCAGACTGCCCTCCGGCGAACTCCGCAATGTATCCGCAGATTGCATGGCAACCATCGGTCAGGTTTCCAACATCGACCATGAGAACGTCAAGATCGGTAAGGCAGGCCGCAAGCGCCTGATGGGTTGGAGACCGACAGTCAGAGGTTCCGTCATGAACCCGAACGATCACCCGCACGGCGGTGGTGAAGGCAAGAGCCCTGTCGGACGTCCCGGTCCTTGCACACCTTGGGGCAAGCCTGCTCTGGGTTATAAGACAAGACCCACCAAGAAGGCTTCCGACAAGATGATCGTCAGACGCAGAAACGGCAAGTAATCTGAGAAAGGAGACTTTGATTAACCATGGGTAGAAGCGTTAAAAAGGGTCCTTTCGTGCAGCCGGTGCTGCTCAAAACGTTCACAACGGCAAGAACCACGTTCCGGTATTCGTCACAGAGGAAATGGTCGGTCACAAGCTCGGCGAGTTTGTTCCCACCAGAACATTCAAGGGCCACGCCGGAAGCAAGACCAGCAAGAAGTAAGCAGCTGAAAGGAGTGTACTGAAATGGAAGCAAGAGCAGAGCTTAAATACGCTCGCATTTCTCCCACAAAGGTTCAGATAGTGCTTGACCTTATCAGAAACAAGCCTGTTAAGGAAGCTGAGGCTATCCTGAAGAATACGCCCAAGGCTGCTTGCGAGTATCTTGAGAAGCTCCTCAAGTCAGCCGTGGCAAACGCAACCAACAATTT
>ONID01000155.1 GCA_900317765.1 uncultured Eubacteriales bacterium
ATATTCCTGACCTTCTTCTTGGAAATCGGGTCGGGAATGTGGCACTTCTGCCGCAGAATATCGCCGGCATAAACCTCGTTCTTGATCATGTGATGGAGCGAAGCTTCCTGAAACAGGCAGCCGTTGATGGTTCAGTATCCCGCGCCGTTCAGTTCAGCACATATATTTTTCAGCGAAACGCCGTCAAGGTACAAGGCGAACATTTTTCTGACGATCTCGGCTTCTTCGGGAATAATCACATACTGCCTTTTTTCTTCATCATAGCGATAACCGAGCAGATGCTTGTTCACAACGCCGATCTCACCTGATTTGAATCGTTTGCGGATGCCCCATTTGCAGTTTTCCGAAATACTGCGGCTCTCCTCTTGTGCGAATGACGCGAGGATGGAAAGCATCAGTTCACCTTCTCCGCTCAGTGAGTGAATCTGCTCTGAGTGAATCTGCTCTTTCTCAAATCGTACTTCGATGCCGAGACTTTTCAGCCGCCTGACCGTGTTGAGCAGGTCTACCGTGTTGCGTGCGAACCGCTGGATGGATTTGGTGAGAATAATGTCAATGTTGCCCTTTTCGCATTCCCATAGCATCCGGTTGAACTCCGTCCTTGCCTTTGTCCCGGTGCCGGAGATACCGTAATCCGCGAATAAGCCGGCGTATTCCCAATCGGGATTGCTCTGGATGAGCGAACTGTAATAGCTCACCTGCGCCGAGAGCGAATGCCGCATACGCTCCGATTCTACGGAGACCCTCGCGTAAGCGGCGACCCGTTTTTTCTTTGGCAGGACAGAACGGTAATCGCTGATTTTTTCTATTGTTTTCAAAATAATACCTCCCTTCGGTATGTCTATATATCCCTCAGAACGCCTTAAATATCAAGCGTTTTCGGAAAATAACATACCCAAATATGGGCGGTATTTTTGCAGCAGTATTGTATCAATTTCAGCGTATTCCTGTTCGGTAATCTTTTCCCTTTGCTGATTTGTCATTGCTTTTCCTCCATTCGGTGAAATAAGAGAGATGTCCCCTCACTCCCTAATGGTGAAAAGTCGGCAAAGTGAACCGCTTTTTTTTTGAAAAATTTTTTCTGCGTGTATTTCTATGGAGGTATATGCCTACAGTGGGCGGATATTCTGGGCTGTTGTACTGACAACAGCAATACAATTCAAGACGACAGGTACAGTGGAAATACACGAAAAAAGCCGTCCGTGAGATGCGTGAATCTGCATTACACGGACGGTGATTTTTTGCTATGTGTATCTATAATTGGAATGTGATTACTCTGAATTTTTATTGGACTAATAACATATCATGTAACTATTCAGTCATGCTAAGAAATCGACAATTTCTACATAAAGTTGAAAGAAGGAAAGGGTCAGAAAAAAATCAGCGAAAAGTCAATATACAAGACCTCAAAAAGGTGCTATGCTGAAGAAAAAGAATGGTGGTGAAGTTATGGCAAAGGCAACATATGAGGAACTTCTTGAGATAATCAAAATACAGCAGGCAACCATAGAAAGACTGACAGCGGAATTAGAGGCAACGAATGCAAAATTAGCAAAAGCCGAAGCAAGAATCGCGGAATTGGAAGAGCAACTGCATAAGAACAGCCATAACAGCAGTAAGCCACCATCGTCAGACGGTTACGAAAAACCTGCGCCAAAGAGTCTGCATAAGAAAAGCTGTAAGAAAGCAGGTGGCCAAAAGGGGCATAAGGGACATCATATTGCGCTTGATAATCCGGATCGGGTTGAAAAGATATATCCGAAGCATTGTGCGAATTCCCCCCAGAGGGAGAACTGCGCCAATTTGAAGGTACACGATTTTTCCATCAACTATTGTTGACGGAAAAGCAAGTGCTATGAAGGTCAAGACCATGACTGTCCGGTATGTTCCTGCTGACCGAGGGATATCGAGGATAAATATCGGCCAGATTTCAGAATGATTGATTGGCAGCCGCCGCTCCGATAAGACGCGGCTGCCTTTTCCGGCGTTGTGTCAAGCCGGAAAAGGCGGTTGTTATTCTTCTGATAAACTGACAGCCTTCTACTCGATTTTTTATCACTTATTGCTTTTTCCCAACTTCCGGAGCAGCAAGGACAGATAATGCCCCGCAAACACAAACAATCCCATAATGGCGGTGTAATCGAGCAGGAACAGAGCGATCGGCTCATCCAGGTCAAAGAAGATAAAGGACGTGATCCCGAAAAGATATTCCCCCATCTGCCGTACGCAAAACGCATACACTCCGTATGTGGCAATCAGGAAAGCCAATCCTCTGGCAGTCCATTTAAGATAAGGCTTGTTTTTCGGCAGTTTCCGGGCAGCGATACCGATTATCATTCCCCAATGGATGCCCAGGTGAAGCGACAGAAGCACAAAATTCCAATAGCCGCACAGCATATGAACGGTCCGGGCGACATATGCGCCTCCGATGTTGAGAGAAGCAAAAATATACCTTGACAATATGACGCCGCTGACGGCGGAGCCGATCATTGTCATAAAAATGAGCGCGGCTGTCACGGTCTGAAAGACACGGTAAGGCTTATACTTCCCCAGATAGAGGCTTTTGAACCAGTTTCGGTTGAGTATATGGTGTATGACAAACAGCGCGGTCATGGCTACGCCGAGCCACTCGTGCGCTTCCTCTCCTATTTTAGAGTAGCCGGCAAGCAGAAGCAATATCACCGTCATCACCGCGTCAACCGTGATCCGAAGGTTCTGTTTTTTACCCGATTTGGTCATTTTGAATATCCCAGCTCCTTCACCCATTCGCGCACATCTTTTTCGGATGAATCCACCTTGCCTCCACGAATGGAAAGGGCATTGTCTGTCTTGACATCTGCGCCCTTTGCCAGAGAACGGAGCGTGTTCAGACTATTCGCACCGTCCGAGCTGCCTTCGTGGGAAAAGAACGGAATTACTGTCTTGCCTGACAAATCTACGCTTTCCAGGAACGTCCACATGGGCATGGGCAGATCATACCACCACACCGGATAACCGAAAAAAACCGTGTCGTATTTTGCAAGCTGTTCAGCTGTCAGCTCCACATTGATTTCGGGACGCACGCCGTTGTCCTTTTCCTTTTTTGCACGGCTGGCTGTATCGCCGTAGCCTTCGGGATATTCCTCCTTGGCAAGAACACGTATAATGTCCCCGCCTGTTTCGTCGGCAATCCATCCTGACATACTGTCCAGATGTCCCGACCAGGAGAAGTACACAACAAGAACACTGGTTGTTTTGGTGAAATCTTGCCTGGATTCCTGTGAAGCACGGGTAGCACCGCAGCCCGCAATGGATAATGTGAGTATGGTAAGCGCAAGAATCATGGCAACTGATTTGCATAATCTTTTCATTCGGTCATCACTCTCTTTCGATTTGGATTACTTTACACTGATTTTCTCTTGCTTAATCTTCGATGACAAATGCGCCGCGCAGCCTTTCTTCCACTCCGGGAGCATCGGGATTGTGACTCCCTTTGCCGGTATCAAGGCTCCTCATCCTGTTCATTTCTTCCTCTGTCAACGCAAAGTCGAATATCTCCAGGTTGGTTCTGATACGTTCCGGATTGGTGGACTTCGGAAGCGTGATCATGCCTTCCTGCACCTCGAACCGGAGAATGATCTGTCCGGCGTTCTTTCCGTATTTCTTCGCCAATCCCGTAATGACAGGATGGCACAGAAGTCCCGCGTTGCCGTGTCCCAGCGGATACCACGCTTCCAGCTTTGTACCGGTCTCCGCCATCAGCTTCCGGATTTCCTTCTGCTGGAACAAAGGATTGAATTCCACCTGATTGACCGCAGGCTTTGTCTTGAAATCAGGGATGAATTTGTTCCAAAGCACAGGTGACATATTGCTCACGCCTATGGAACGGATTTTTCCTTCCGCTTTTGCCTCTTCCATCGCTCTCCATGCGCCCGCTACATCGCCGTAAGGCTGATGCACCAGATAAAGGTCAATAAAACCTATATCCAGTTTGCGAAGTGATCTTTCTATTCCGTGCTTCGCCCCTTCATATCCGTGATCCTGAAGCCACAGTTTGCTTGTCACAAAAATCTCTTCACGGGGAATCCCGCTGTCGCGGACAGCTCTTCCCACGTCCTCCTCATTGAAGTAAGCCGCCGCGCTGTCGATGTGACGGTAACCGGCTTTCAGTGCCTTAGAAACCGCTTCATAGGTCGGGCCGTTATTGGGAATCAGGAACACGCCAAAGCCAATGGACGGAATCCTGTTTCCGTCATTCAGGGTAATATAATCCATCAATAGACCTCCTCCTTAATATGTGGATACTACGCTTCGAATAATCTTCCAGCTTCCGTTTGATTTCTTCAAAATGCATTTCTGCTGCAGCCGCCAGGTGTGTTGTCCTCCGCCGAATACCGCTGCCGCCACCTTGCTGCGACCG
>ONID01000106.1 GCA_900317765.1 uncultured Eubacteriales bacterium
TGAGAACTTCCTCGGGAAGCATGGACGGACCTGCCGAAAAATTATAAACTCGTGCCATAGTGAAAATACCTCCAAAAAAATAAATCAATGCGATGGCGGCAGATTGGTTGAGAAATAATATTCATTGTTTCCTGCCGTCGTGTCACACGTTAATAACAATTATAGATTGAAAAAAGGTCGCTGTCAATGTTTTTTGCAAAAAATAAGCAAATATTTAACAAATAAAATGAGCCTGAAATCGGCGTGTTGACCGACTTTAGGCTCTTTTTACAAAATTATGATGCGGGCTAAAATAATATTGGATATGTTGATTTTGCGTGAATTTTTTATATCTCTCCGTCGGGTGGAAGCGACCTGATAAAGTGCAATGCAAAGGGCACACTGATTCCGGCAGCGAGAAAGTCGGCACAGGGCTGGGCGAAAATGATTCCGTTGACGCCGAAGAATCGCGGGAACAGGAGTATCAGCGGAATGAAACAGACGCCGTTGCGCAAACTGGCAAGCACTGTGGCCGGACGGCTCTTGCCGATGCTCTGATAGAGCATATTGGTACACTGCATGAGCATGCCGATGGTCATGGCCACGCATTGCGCCTTCAATGCGGGTGTGCCGATGGATATGACCTCCGGATCGTCGCGGAATTGCCGGATGATGAAATCCGAAGAAAAGAAGACAACTGCCGAAAGAACGGTACAGACGGAAGTGCCGTAAATGAGGGTAAATATATATCCCCTGCGAACCCGTGAATAGAGCTTTGCGCCGTAGTTGAAGCTGCTGACCGGCTGAAGTCCCTGGCCGATGCCGATGCCGAAGGCAAACACCACAAAGCTGACCCTTCCCACAATGCTCATGGCGGCGACGGCTGCATCGCCGTAAACGGCGGCGGCATTGTTGAGCAGCATGGCGGCAATGCTGTTGAGTCCCTGACGCAGCAGGCTCGGCGTGCCTGTCCTGAAAATATTTAAATAGTCCCGGAGTTCTTTAGAAATATATTTCGGACTGAATTTGCTCTGTGTCTTGCCTGTCAGGAACATGCTCAGCAGCAGTCCGGAACCTACCACCTGCGACAGTGCCGTAGCGAGCCCCGCTCCGGCGACACCCATTTTCAGCGTAAAGATAAAGAGCGGATCAAGCGCCACATTCAGCAGGCCTCCGAAGGTAATGCCGATCATGGCAAATGCCGCCTTGCCCTCGTAGCGGAGGATGTTGTTCATCACGAAGCTCACGCACATCAGCGGCGCAGCGGCGAGGATGTACCTCGCGTATTGCGTGGCATAAGGCAGAATGGTGTCGGTGCTGCCTAAAAGGTACATCAGCGGCGTGATGAAGATTTCTCCCAATACGGCGATTGTACCGCTGAAAACCAGCGCTGCGAAGAAGGCGGAGGAAGCGATTTTTTTGGCGCGTTCGATGTCCTTTCCCCCGAGGCTCAGACTCACCAGACTGCCCGAACCGTGACCGATCATAAATCCGAACGCCTGAATAATCGCCATTAAAGCGAATACGATTCCCACCGCGCCGCTGGCGCTGGTGCTGATGCTGCTGACAAAGTAGGTGTCGGCAATATTGTAGATATTGCTCACCAGCATACTGATGATGGTCGGCACCGACAACGTCAGCACCAGCCGTGTGACGGGGGTCTGCGTCATTTTTCTGTATTGCTGCCGGGCTTTCTCAGATTGTGTCATTTTCATTAATCTATCCTGCCTCTGTTCTTTTTCTTGCCTCTCATTTCAGCCAATCCTAAAATATTCCAATCGCCATGCAAAGGAACCTGACCGCCAGCGCGGCAAGCCACGCAACGCAGCATTGCCACAGCACGACCGCCAGCGCCCACTTGGTGCCAAGCTCACGTTTGATGGAGGCAATGGCAGCCACACATGGCGTGTAGAGCAGGCAGAAAACCAGCAGCGAAGCCGCCGCCGCGGGACTGATCGCCGCGGTGATGCCGCCTTCCGCCCTGAACAGCACTCCAAGCACCGATACAACGCTTTCCTTTGCCATGAATCCGCTGATCAGGGAGGTAATAATCCGCCAGTCACCGAGTCCGAGCGGCTTGAAGAGCGGCACAAGCAGTCCGGAAATGGCCGCTAAAATGCTGTCCTGCGAATTCACGGCCGGATTGAGGCGGAAGTCGAAGCTCTGCAGGAACCACACGATGATGGTAGCAATCAGAATGACGGAAAACGCCCTCTGCAAAAAATCCTTTGCCTTTTCCCAGAGCAGCTGCATCACGTTCCGGGGACTGGGCAGACGGTAGTTGGGAAGCTCCATGACGAAGGGAACCGCTTCGCCCTTAAAGAGCGTTTTCTTGAAGAGCAGTGCGACGATGATTCCCACAAAGATACCCGTGAGATACAACAGCGTCATGACCGCGCCGCCGTAGTTCGGGAAGAAGGTGCTGACAAAGAATGCGTAGATCGGGAGCTTGGCCGTACAGGACATAAAGGGGGTGAGCAGTATGGTCATTTTTCGGTCGCGTTCGCTGGGAAGCGTACGTGTGGACATGACCGCCGGAACCGTGCAGCCGAAGCCGATCAGCAGCGGGACAATGCTTCGTCCCGAAAGACCGATCTTCCTCAGCAGCTTATCCGTGAAGAACGCCACGCGGGCAATGTAGCCGCTGTCCTCCAACAGCGACAGGAAGAAGAACATGGTCACGATGATGGGCAGGAAGCTCAGCACGCTTCCCACACCTTCAAACAGTCCTTTGATCACAAGCCCCTGAATGACGCTGTTGACGTTTCCGGCATTCATTGCCGAAGCCGCCCAGCCTTCCAGAGCGTCGATGCCGCTTTCCAGAAGTCCCTGCAGCCATGCGCCGATGACGTTGAAGGTCAGGTAAAACACAAGTCCCATAATGGCGATGAACATCGGGATAGCCGTGTATTTTCCCGTCAGAATTCTGTCGATCTTGCGGCTGCGGATATGCTCTTTGCTCTCCTTGGGCTTGATGACGCAGCGGTCGCACACCTTCTTTATGTAGGCAAAGCGCATGTCGGCCATCGCAGCGCTGCGATCGAGTCCGCGTTCCTTTTCCATCTGAAGAACGATGTGTTCCAGCGTTTCCTTTTCGTTGACGTCGAGCGCAAGCTGATGCATGATCAATTCGTCGCCCTCAATCAGTTTGCTTGCCGCAAATCGCACCGGAAGCCCGCTTCGAGCCGCGTGATCCTCCGTCATGTGAATGACTGCGTGAAGTGCGCGGTGAACCGCGCCGCCGCTGTGTGACGCATCGCAGAAGTCCTGTTTGAGCGGCTTCTCCTGGTATTTGGCGACGTGAATCGCATGCTTGACAAGCTCGTCCACGCCCTCGTTCTTCGCCGCTGAGATGGGAACCACAGGAACGCCGAGCATTGCCTCCATAGCGTTGATGTCAACCGTGCCGCCGTTGCCCGTCATTTCGTCCATCATATTGAGCGCTACCACCATCGGCACGTCGGTTTCGAGCAGCTGCATTGTCAGGTAAAGATTGCGTTCGATGTTGGTCGCATCCACAATGTTGATGATGCCGTGAGGCTTTTCGTTCAGCACGAAGTTGCGGGAGACAAGCTCCTCGCCCGTGTAGGGCGACATGGAATAGATACCCGGCAGATCGGTGATCAGGGTATTGTCATGTCCTCTGATAACGCCGTCCTTGCGGTCCACCGTCACGCCGGGGAAGTTGCCGACGTGCTGATTGGCTCCCGTCAGCTGATTGAAGAGCGTCGTCTTGCCGCTGTTCTGATTGCCGACAAGGGCAAAGGTCAGCGTTGTCCCTGACGGCAGGGGATTGCCGCTGCCCTTGGGGTGGAATTTGCCTTCTTCACCGAGACCGGGGTGTTCCATTTTTTTCTTTTTTTGGGATGAAGACGCTGTCTTTTCGCCCGGGATGATGGTCTGAACGTCTATCCTGTCCGCGTCGTCCAGACGAAGCGTCAGCTCGTAGCCGTGGATCCGCAGCTCCACCGGGTCGCCCATGGGAGCGAATTTGATCACGGTCACCTCTGCCCCGGGTATCACGCCCATGTCCAGAAAATGCTGCCGCAGCGCACCTGTGCCGCCTACTTTTTTGATGATGCCGGATTCTCCCGGCTTTAAATCTTTGAGTGTCATTTCATGTCACCTTACTCATAGTATTTCCTTAATCAATCACATCAATTACATGCAGTCCCCAGTTTTTCGCAATGTCGCGGCACTTCTGCACGTCGCTGTCATTCAGAAGTGATGGGTTGTGGCAGTCCGCGCTGATCACCACCTTGGCTTTCGCCTCGGCGACCTTCTCCCAGAATTTGAAATGCGGGTAGGTGTAATGTTCGCCCAGTTCATCAGTCACGAGGCCGCGCCGCACGCCGTTGGCGTTGATTTCCAGCGGGATGTCGTTCTTGACGGCGCTTTCTACGATCATGTCGGTCATTCTGTCCATGTTCTTGTCCCACGGCAGGCAGTTGACTCCCACGATGTCGGGATGCGCCAGCAGCGAGTAATACCCCGTGTCAAGGCCTTCGCAGACGCTGCGGGCGTAGGAAAGACATTCCGATGTGTTGTCTATGTCGTAGGCGCTTTTCCAGTAGCCGTTGATGTCGTAAAAATGCTGCCCTAACACGAGATATTCCACGCCGTACTCGTCCAGCAATTCCTCGTAGTATCTGCGGTATTCGCGCATGTATTCGCTTTCGAAGCCGAGCAGGATATTCAGCCTGTCGCCGTATTTCTTCTGAGCGTCGCGCACGTCGGTGATATAATCCCATATTTCGGCAAATTCCATGCGAAAGCCGTAATCGAAGTTCGGATAAGGCAGATGATCGCTCATTCCCAGAACGTCAAACCCGTCGGTCATCGCCTGCCGCACATAGTCCTCCACAGAGCCTTCCGCGTGTTTGCAAAGCTCGCAGTGTGTGTGATAATTGGTAAGCATTATTTTATTGGTTCCTTCCCATATGTGAATTAGTACAGACTAATTATACGCTTTTCTGACCGGATTTGCAAGTACAATATTGAACAATATTAAGTCACAATTCTATCCCCTCCGCATATTCTGAAAGCAGGAAAAGGCGGTGTGATCATGAATCATTCGGAGTGTGCGCTGTGTCAGCTGCGCGACGGGGAATGCGGCAGGGTGTTGACAATAGGTGAATGCGGAAATCTCAGACAGCGGCTGCTGGATCTGGGATTTGTGGAGGGTGTACGGGTAAGACGGCTCTTCTCCGCACCTTCCGGGGACCCTGCCGCCTACCTGATCAGGGACGCCGTGATTGCCCTCAGAGCCTCCGACGCCGCCGGAATAACGGTGATGAAATATGGATTTTTTCAATAAGATTCTAAGCGGCATACGACGCCAGACAAAACCCTGCGACCCGTCAAGCGAAGCCGTCATTGCCCTTGCCGGAAATCCCAATGTCGGCAAAAGCACGGTGTTCAACCGACTCACGGGACTCCGCCAGCACACCGGCAACTGGGCGGGCAAGACGGTTGCCACAGCCGAGGGATTTTTCCGTTACGGGGGCAGGCGCTATCGGGTGGTTGACATTCCGGGCATGTACTCCTACTCTCCGCATTCCGCCGAGGAATCGGCTGCGGTGCGCTTTCTGCTGTCGGGAAGCGCCGACGCGGTGATGGTTGTGTGCGACGCGGGCTGTCTGACGCGCGGCATAGGCTTTGTGCTGGAAACAGCCGAACTGACGGACAACATTATCGTTTGCGTCAACCTCACCGACGAAGCGGAGCGAAGGGGGATTCACGTCGATACAGGTAGGCTGTCAAAGCTGCTGGGGCTGCCCGTCGTGTCGGCTTCGGCAGCGCAAGGCAAGGGAATCGACGAGCTTGCCGCATGTGCTGCGAAGGTGTGTTCCGGCGTTAAAAGCGGCGCAAAACGCCATAAATTTGCGGTAAAATACCCTTCGCCTATCGAGGAAAAGCTGCAAATCCTCCAATCGGCCATAGCCGATAAGCAAAGCGATATTGAAATAACGATAAATCCCCGGTACATTGCATTGCATCTTTTGCTGAACGACGGCGAATCGCCGTTCACAGACTCATCTGAAATAGCGGACTCCTTCTCACATGAATGGGAAAACATCAAAGAAACTGCCGCCGAATGCAGGGCGGAACTGGATGCCATCGGACTTGACCGCGAAAAGGTCGCCGCTTCGGTCACCTCCCGCAGAATACTTACCGCAGACGCGATCGGCGAACAGTGCGTCTGTAAAGACAAGGCCAAAACTTCCCGTTTACAACTTGACCGCAGACTCGACAAACTCTTCACGGGCAGAATCAGCGGGAAGGTCTGTATGCTGCTCCTGCTGTGCGCAGTGTTCTGGCTGACCATCACGGGCGCCAATTATCCGTCGGAATGGCTCTCAGAAATGTTCGGACATCTGGAAGTGCACCTCCGCGGACTGACGGAAACGCTTCCCCTTCCACAGGCTGTGAAGGGGTTGCTGATAGACGGCGTTTACCGCGTGCTGACACGGATTATTTCGGTCATGCTGCCGCCGATGGCGATATTCTTTCCGCTGTTCACACTGCTGGAGGACTCGGGCTATCTGCCGCGCGCTGCCTTCAACCTGGACAGCTGCCTTCACCGTTGCGGCGCATGCGGCAAGCAGGCGCTGACCTCCTGCATGGGCTTCGGATGCAACGCCGTCGGCGTGACCGGGTGCAGGATCATTGATTCACCCCGCGAAAGGCTTCTGGCCATCGTCACCAACAGCTTCATTCCCTGCAACGGTCGGTTTCCGATGCTGACGGCACTGATTTCCATGTTCCTGCTGGGCAGCGTCGCCGCGCCGCTTGACTCGATACTCGGGGCGGTGCTGCTCACGGGTCTGATTTGTCTGGGACTCGCCGCCTCCTTCGGCGTGTCAAAGCTGCTTTCACTGACGCTGCTGAAGGGAGTCCCTTCCTCCTTTACGCTGGAACTGCCTCCCTACCGCAAGCCGAAATTCGGCAGCGTCATCATCCGTTCGGTGCTTGACCGCACCCTCTTCGTGCTGGGACGTGCCGCGGCGGTGGCGGCTCCCGCCGGCGCGGTGATCTGGATCATGTCCAACGTAACTGTCGGCGGCGATTCGGTATTATCCGTCATCTGCCGATTTCTTGACCCTCTGGGAAAACTGCTGGGAATGGACGGAGTGATTCTGACGGCGTTCCTTCTTGGACTTCCGGCAAACGAGATTGTCATTCCGCTGATGATCATGGCTTACATGGCACAGGGCAATCTCACCGAAATCAGCGACTTGAGTGCCATTCATGCGCTTTTCGCGGATAACGGATGGACGGCATCAACGGCAGTGTGTACCATGCTCTTCACCCTGATGCACTGGCCCTGCGCCACCACCTGCGTCACCATCTACAAAGAAACCGGGAGCCTCAGATGGACGGCGCTCTCCATCATCATTCCCACTCTCACCGGCTGCGTTGTTTGCGGAACAGTCGCGGCGGTATGCAGAGTCCTATTAATTTGAATGTTGTGTAAATTGTACCAAATAACAATTGACAAACAGGAATTATACGTGTAAAATAAATGTTGGTGAATTATAGAAATAGTATTGCCGGCTGTGACTTTGACAGCCAACGCCGGAGGAATTTGCTTTCACTGCAACATTATTTTTTAGGAGTGTAAATTATGGAGAAAAAACATGAATTGAGCCTTTGGACAATTATCGGCATGATCGCAGCCGTCGCTGCCGTTGTCGCATCTATCACAACCGCCATGATCATCATCAAGAAGAAGGAAAAGGAAAAGGAAGACCGCGAGCTGCAGGAGTATCTCGATTATTCTAT
>ONID01000109.1 GCA_900317765.1 uncultured Eubacteriales bacterium
TGAAGCTGATTTTGATTTGGGATTTCCCATTCCTCATGTAGGAATCATCGTAAATATTCTGAGCGCAACATCAAACTTGAACGTGATCACGAGCTTATCGGAGGAGGCAACCCTGATATTTTACTCGCAGAGGAGGTTGACTTCTTCAGCAAAAGCTGAGTGTGAAGTGGTTTCATCCTGATGATAATATTTTACACCAGTGTTTTTAATGTTTGTTAAAAAAGTATAAACTGGAATTTTGATGGTGCTGGACACGCTTGAATCCGCATTTTCCCCCTCGGTAATTGAAAAATAATTTTCCCTATTAGTCATATTCTCTTTTGAAAAATTTAACATTGTGCGTGTTTGATTTTCACTCGGATTATGATATTATGGTAACTAAGGAAATTATAACAGCCCATCAAAATTTTCACAAGAGCTTTGCTCAATGTTTTGTCAGTGAGGTTAGATTGGCCATTTTAAGCAATTAGGATTATCCAAAATCTGCTCTTATCATAGGATAATCCTTCACAAAAATATAATCAATAGGAATCAACAGAAACTCCATTGCTCTGAGCAGATTCTCTATTTAAGGGGACATCTTAACAGGAAGAGAATAAAATCGGAAACGCAAAGATCAACCTGCCATCGTCCTTATCGTCTATTCGTGCAGAAGGCAATGGTATGAGAGAACTCTAAGAACAGATATGGCTATTGGTGAAGAAAAATGATCCAATGGAATCTGGGAATATGATGATTATTATACATTTAGAAAGTGATATAGTCAAAGCTCAAGAGGTCGCACATGGTGTTCAATAATTTTGACCATTCTGAGGTGATGAAAAAAATGAAGAAAATGGTTGTTATGTTTTCAATTTTTTATGGTTTTTTGGTTAGTGGATTATTGTTGCATTTCTTTATGTTCATTGCAGTTAGTTCATTTCCGACTGATTTTACCCATTTTGAACATATTTTTACTAAGATTGCGTTGTTAATTTTGATTTTATTTCTTCTTGTTACTATTTTATGCCATATTATTAAGTTAAAAAGATTATCAATTACCATAAAAGAAAAAGTTTGTATGTTTCTTTATTCATTGTTTTTAGGTTTGCTTTTTACTATTCCATTGTATTTCGTGTGGGCATTCCTTTCTGATTTCATATATTAAAGAAGACCTATTCTGGATACAATTCATCGTCCTCATGGTTACAATATGCCTGAATGAAGCAATGTTCTTTTCTTTGTTTAATGCGACGCAGTTTTTGAACATTCTAATTGGTAATCTAGGGGGATCTCTGCTATTGTCCTCATCGTCCTTATCATCACTGGATGCCTAAGTGAAGAGGAAGCCTTTTCTTGGAGATGTGGCACATATTTTGAACAAATAAATATACAATCCGATATTCAATGAGTGAGTATATTGTTTAAATTAACAAAAATAATTGACTTTTTGTCAAATATATGTATAATATAAAAAAGGGGGGTCGCGATATTTTTATTCATTGGTATAGAAAGGATTGAGATTTTATG
Source organism: uncultured Eubacteriales bacterium (assembly GCA_900317765.1). Classification (GTDB taxonomy): domain Bacteria; phylum Bacillota; class Clostridia; order Oscillospirales; family Acutalibacteraceae; genus RUG762. The sequence continues at coordinate 1,510 of ONID01000109.1, forward strand.
AAGAAAAGACTTTTGAGAACAAAGTTCCTAAGTCTTGCAATTGCGGCGTTTGCTGTAACGGGAGTTTTCGCGACGGCATCCTTCCTTAGTGCTTCCGCATCAGACGATGTATCTCCTACTGACACGGAAATGCAGGAGCTTCTCTCGTCCGAAGAATCCGCCCCCGTTGCAAATGATGAGGTCGGACAGCCTGAGTCCACTGAGCCTGAACTTACCTCACCTAAAGAACCCGAGCGTAATTCCGAAGGCTGCACGGTACAAAGTGAGAGAATTGATCTTATTCTCTCCAGTCAAACTGGTCTGAAAAGAAAAAACGGCACAAATTAAAAAAATTCCTCTCCGGTGTAAGCTACAATGGCAGTTACAAAAGCGAACTCAAACAAAGTGAATTACAGGTTTATGACGGTTTGTACAACACCTATGTCATAAATAAAAAAAGCGATAAGGAAACGGTAAAGATAACTTTCAGTCCCGACATTCCCTTTACTGTAACGTATTCCGTCCCCGCGGAAGACAAATTGGATTTCAAGGACTTAGGCGAAGTTGACGACATCGTTTTAAGCGCGGCGGCTGCATTTTTCTACGATTGTCCGGAAGCTTACTGGATTCGGGGATTCAACTATACCATACACTCCGATCTGGAAACTTCTGCCGGAGTTCTTGCCGAAACCGGCGAAACGGCTTATGTGGATTGGATCGAAATAACCTTCCCTGTAAGCAGCTATGTCGCTAATGCCACCGATAACGCCTATCCGGGCGCTTACGATGATCTGACGGCTTTTACCACTGGTATCGCGACTGCCAAAGCAAGCATTGAAGCGTCAAGATTAGACTCTTCTCCTTATGAAACCGTCAAGGTAATACACGATTACATTCTTCTGCACGCTGCCTACAACTACAACGCTCTCAACGGAGATACCTACACCTACGGCTATGCCTTTTCCGCCGCTCCGCTTTTTGTGCCCAGACTTAACGGACTTTTCGTCTGCGAGGGCTATTCCAAGGCGATGAAAATCCTCTGCAATGAATTTAACATCAACTGCGCCCTTGTCTCCGGCACAGGAAAGACGTCCGATACTTCCGGCGGTCCGCATATGTGGTGCTACGTGCAGTTGGACGGCAACTGGTACGCTGTTGACGCCACATGGGACGACGGACATTATTATTCCGACGGCACTCCTTGCCCTGTGTACAGCTACTTTCTGGTAGGCAGCGGCACATGGGTAACCAACACAAAGAAATTCTCACAGAATCATATCACTGACGGCGCCGTGATGTACAACTGGGATGGGGAGCTTGTGTTCCCCACGCTCTCCAAGGCTATTTACAATCACTATATTGTGGATACGAATCCAACCATTCATCTCCATACGCTCGGAGCGGGCATCAGACTGAGCGAACCTTACGGCATACGCTTCGGTATACAGCTCCTGCAAGGCGGAACAAACATCCCTGACGGCACGGTTGTTCCGGAATTTGGCACGCTGATTATACCTACCAGCATTCTGGGAGATAATGAGCTGACCATTTCCACCCCGACCGTCCGCAAAATCAGGGCAGAAAACATCTACAGTCAGGACGAAACACAGCTTACATTTACCGGCGTTCTCATCAACATTCCGCAATCATCCTTCGACACAAACATGACGGGAAGAGGCTACCTGATCTATATCGACAAGAACACCGGAAAAGAGCATATCGTCTACTCCGATCCAGTAGAAAGATCCTTCAACTGGGTAGCCAACGCTGCGCTTGAGCAGTACGAGAGCATCCAGAATCCGACTGACACACAGAAGGCAATGATTCAGAAGCTGAAAAAGATACTAAATAAACAATAAGGTGGGAATGTGAATGAAAATGAGTGACAGGTTAATAACCATACTGTTGAGCGTTGCAGCCACATTGACTGTTGTGGCATCGTGTACCTCTATTCTATGCGGCTTCGGAGTCATTCATATCGGCTTGGGAAGAGTACCTGAAAAAGAAGAATCCGTTGCATCACTGACCGACAAATCCTCCGCCGACTTAACGTCGTCTGACGAGCCGGAAAGCGAAACTGAAAGTGACACAGAGAGCGGCTCTACCACTGATACAACCGCTATAACAACAGCTTCCGGCATGAATAATCAAACGACTGCAAACAACGATAAAACCACTGCGAAGCCGACAAATTCCCCTACGCAGCCAACTACAAAGCCTACTACGAAGCCGACTACCACGACCACTACCACGACCACTACCAGTGGCGGCGATAACGACGGAGGCTTTGATGATGATGAATGGACAGGGTTCTATTAATATACTAATGTACTAAAATACTAATATAACCCAAATCATAGGTTTGAGATAACAACAGCGCGTCACACGGATTCCTGTTTATGAATGAAGCAGGTAAAGGGTGACGCGCCGTTTTTTACAATCATCAGATTGACATTTTCACAATGATTTTGCGTGATTTTTTGAGTGATGTGAATATTCGCTTTTGCGGATTTTGCATTCCCAATTGACAACTTTTGTCTTGCCGACTATAAATAACAACGGATTATCTTTGAATTGAAATCCTTTTGCTTAGGTATACGGGATGTCTTACCGTGGAAAACATTAACATTGAAAAGAGAAAATGAGCGTTAAAGGCTGTCAATGCCGTCAGCGAGGTGGAAGGCACTTCCTCGTCCGAGCAAGCGGAACAGATCTTCCGGCAATGGGCAGAGGGCAAGCTCGCTAACGAACAGATGAAAGCAAAGATTCTCGCCCTGCACGAGAATACCAACATTTGACAATAGATTTTTATTATTCCACTTGCAAAATGCTCATCTGTCTGCTATAATAAATATGTAGATTAGTACTACTGATTTATTACAAGCGAGGTGAGCTTTGTGTTGTTTGAATATCTTCTTGAAACCTATGGGCAAAATGAACCGATATTTGTGTCGGATATTCGTTATAAGGATTGGTCTACCAATTACATCCGTCAGCAGATTAAGAAATTGACAGATGAGGGAAAGCTGCGCCGGTATGATACGGGCATCTATTTTATCCCCAAGCCTTCGCCGTTCAGGTCGGGTTCACAGCTTTCAAGGGATAAGGTGATCACGCAAAAGTATCTCACGGACAACGGCAAATTGTGCGGATATGTCGGAGGCGTTATGTTCGCCAATCAGCTTGGCTTGACTACGCAGGTTCCCATGATCTGCGAAGTGACCACCAACAAAGCCACCAACGATTACCGCGAAGTCAAACTGGCATCCTCCGTTATCGCTCTGCGCAGACCGAGATTGCCTGTGACGGAGTCGAATTACAAACAGCTACAGCTTCTCGATCTTCTCAAAGATATTGATTTTCTGTCAGAAGAAGAGGGAGACGAACAGAAAAGACGGATTGTTTCCTATATGAAAAGCAATGGGCTGGCATTTCGTGAGCTGGAACAATATCTGCCATATTACCCTGACAGGCTTTTCAGAAATATGTATGAGGTGGGACTTTTATCTGGCGTATCCTCTTTTCTTTGATTAATGCGACGCAATTTTTGGGCTTTGGCTGCATCTTGACAAATCTGATATGATCGAGTATAATGCACATAGTGAATGTGTTGCAGAAACCTGTGAGGCCTGCGACCCGGGGGAGTTTCTGCGGAGGCTTCCTTTTTATATCTGTGCCCATAAGACAAGAACGTGAGAAAAGAAACGCTATCTAAAAGTGGTCGAATTCGACCACTTTAAAGTACAAATCATTGTAAAAAGTATTGGTTACGAAAGAGGTCTGAATATGCATATCAATGAACTGACTAATCCCAGCCATACAAGCATTATTGACAAAATTGCCGACTTGCTTGATATGGTATCATCGGAAACAGAAATCGCCTATTGTCCAAATAACGGTAACGTGGTGTTTATTGATGTTATTGGTTCGGATTTTTCTGATGAAGACGATGAAGATGATGAGTATTTGTCAGGCGATTATATTCGGTTACCAACGCAATATGAAATGCATGAATATGCAATGATGGAAGACTTTGCGGAACAATACCCTGATAAGAAAACCGAGATTGCTTTGCTTAATGCGCTACATGGTCGTGGTGCGTTCCGACGTTTTAAAGACACCCTGATTTATTTGGGAATCCGTGAAGAGTGGTTTACATTTCGCAATAGGGAATATCGAGAGATTGCCGAGCGGTGGTGTGTGGACAATCATCTGATAGAACAGCCACCATTCTCTGAAACGGATCATAATTCATAACAGGTGGAAATGATTTCCAGCTTATCCTTTTTCTTTGATTAATGCGGCACAAGTTTTGTGCATTGCCCATCTTCATCTTGACAAAGAACAGCCTAAGAGTTAAGATAATCATATAATTCACAGACGGATTGCAAGGTGTGTTTCAGTGAGGTATTTTGAATATGACCGGAACGATGCAAAGGCGGAGTATTATGAAACCCTGATGAATCTCATAGAACGATGGGAACATGAGATCGTTGAGTTCAAAGAAGCTAAAGGCGGCTATAATGAAGACAAGATCGGGCAGTACTTCTCTGCTATCAGCAATGAGGCCAATTTGCTTGGCTGTCAGTACGGTTGGCTGGTACTCGGTGTTAGTGAAAGTGGTGCGAGAAAGCCGGTCGGAACCGCTTTCAAGTCGGGCGATTCGACACTTCTGGAAAAATTCAAGTACGAGATTGCCAGAAACACAACCGACGGGATCACGTTTCTTGAAATCATTGAACTGTTCCCGATATGCGACGGCAAGCCCTGTCGTGTGCTGATGTTCAAGATTCCGGCGGCGGTTGTGGGAATGCCGACTGAGTGGAAGAACCGCAATTATGCCAGAAGCGGCGAGAGTCTGGTTCCTTTGCCTCAATTTAAAGTTGATCAGATCAGGCTGCAGGAACGCAGAGATTGGTCAAAGCGCATTTTGGAAGGCGCGGATATTCGTCATCTTGATAAGGAAGCTATCCGATTTGCCAGAGAAAAATACAAGGAGAAGATGGACCGTCCGCATATTTCCGAAGAAATAGACGCCATGACAGATGAGGAGTTTCTGACCAAAATCAAGCTGATGAGAGATGGCAGAGTGACCAATGCCGCCATGATTTTGTTGGGCAATCCGGATTATGATTCACTGTTTGAGAGTGCCCCTTCGCTGATGTGGAGATTGTACGGAGCAGACGGTGAGTTAAAGGATTACGAGATTTTCACGATTCCGTTCATCACTGTTGCGGACAAAATCTTTGGCAAAATCCGCAACCTCACCTATCGGTATATGCCGAACCAGCTTTCCCTTTTTCCGAGGGAGACACAGCAGTATGATATGTGGCTGTTGCGTGAGCTTCTGAATAACTGTATTGCTCATTCCAATTATCAGTTGGGTGGCAGGATTTACGTGAATGAGTGTGAGGATAGTATTAATATCACTAATCCCGGCGATTTTCTCCCAAGGACAATCGAAACCGTCCTTCAGACAACGTATAATCCCCCATTTTACCGCAATCAACTGTTAGCGGATTCAATGGTGAGGTTTCACATGATTGACACCGCAACAAGCGGAATCAAAAAGGTCTACCGGATTCAGCGGCAGAAGTATTTCCCGATGCCTGACTATGATTTGTCTGATGTCAACATGGTTTCCGTCACCGTTTACGGCAAAACGATTGACGAACATTATACGTATATTCTATACGAACATCCCGAACTTGATCTGGAAACTGTATATCTTATAGATCAGGTGCAAAAGGGTAACGGCAGCAAGCTGTCCAAAGAAGAGATTGCTTATTTGAGAAAGTATAAGTTGGTGGAAGGTCGTTCTACCAATCTGTATCTATCAGCAGAGGTAGCTCAGAGTATTGATGCAGAAGCACAGTACATCAGAAACAGGGCCTTTGATAACCAATATTACAGGGATATGATCGTCAATTATCTGCAAAGCTACGGTAAAGCCTCCCGACAGGATATAAGAAATCTATTATGGGATAAACTGCCGGATGTATTGGATGACAAGCAGAAAGAAGGAAGGATTAGAACCCTGCTGAGTTCTTTAAAGGATAAAGGAATTATCATGCGCGGTTCTGCAAGTCAGCAAAAATCCTGTTGGATTCTCGTGGATGGAAGTTCAACCTCTCGTAAGAAAAAATGAAAGTCATTGCTTAATTACGGATAAAATTGGAACATTACAGACCTTGTCAGACTTTTTGAGATTAAAAATTTTCTGACAAGAATATGCCGAAAATATGACAAAGTCTTAATCATGAATGACGTATTTAAGGGCATTTCAGAGCTTGTCAGAAAAAATGAGAAATAAAAAAATCTGACAAGGTCTTGAGGATAGTCTGTTTGAGCAGATTCCCTTTTCTTTGTTTAATGCGACGCAAATTTTGGACGTTGCCTATCTGCCGTCTTACTCTCCTGACCGATCCGCAATTCCCACCACAACCCAAACCGTGGAACCCAAATTCATCATCAAGAGCATCAAAAATCGGGTGCAGAATTTCGCATATCATCAAAAAAGCATCAATTCTTCAAGCATCAGCGGCGCGGCTGGCAACATGCCTCCAAAACCGCGTGCCGAGGGTTCAAATCCTTCTGCCCCTGCCATTCGAAAAAAGTCCGTAGATGCTCTACAGCAGGGCATTTGCGGGCTTTTCTTTGCTTGAAAAACGTCGTTCCACGGTTCTGAAATTGGTGATAATAAGTCGCTCAAAAGCCTTAAATCCGTCCTTTTTCTGACGGTCATAGCATCAAAAGAGCATCAATTTTTCATTGAAAATCCGCCTGTCAATCCTCGCTCACAAGCGGCGATTTCTGC
>ONID01000112.1:0-1040 GCA_900317765.1 uncultured Eubacteriales bacterium
GGCTTCTATGTCGTTCTGAAAAACATCGTCCAGCGTCCCATCGGAATTGCGGTGGCTTTCCGCGTCCTCGATCAGGGTTTCCAACTGATGGATAATCTGCGTTTTTGTCATTGTGTTTCCTCCGTAATGTCGATAGTGTTGTCCTGCCGCTCCCATTCGACCGTGATGTGTCCGCACCGGACGCACCGGGGAATGTGAACGGTGACATTTTCGTATGTTCCGATCTCCTGATACAGGCACGGGTCAAGTTCTGATCTGCCGTCCGGCTTGACGGTGATTCCGTCGCCGAAGGTGCATTTATGTCCGGTCATCGTCAGCCCTCCTCTTTTCTCTATCTGCTTCTTTCCAGACCTGATATAACGCCCATGCAAGTGGATTCCCGATATATCTCAGGTCACGCGCAAGTTGATATTTTACTTTCAGCAGCTCTATCGCTCTGTCTAAGCTCATTGGGTTACCCTCCTCATGTGGCGTTCATAAGCACTGGCTGATCGGCGTATGGTGCTGCGTCTTTTCCTGCGCTTTCCAGCAGTTCAGGATTGTCGTAGATATTGCCTACAATTTCAAGATGTTTTGTTGCCGACCCCAAATTGATTGTCTGCCCTCCTGTTCCACGCTTCGGCGGCTTCTTCATCGGTTTCAAACCAATCAGTTACACCGCAGTCAATTTTAGCAACGATTATTCCGCACTGGTCGCATTTAACTCCGAATCCTACAGCCTCAAGATTACGGGGCGTGCGATCTATCACTTCGGTAATCTCAGGTTCCCCGCCACAGAACGGGCAGGGCTTCAATTCCGGTTTATCCATTGTCACTCACCTCCAGCAGATCAGGGTTGTCATAGATATTGCCGATGACCTCGATATCTTCTTCATCTGCCACGCAAAGAACGCAAATGTTACTGTCAATTCGAAAGCAGAAGTCTTCATAAAACACAGGGTAGGCTTCGGGCTTATAACCGTGCGGAAGGATAATATCGCCCTCAAAAATTCTCCTGCCATTCTTATCTTTCATTCCCGTGTATTGACCGACGGTTTCGG
>ONID01000112.1:1053-8297 GCA_900317765.1 uncultured Eubacteriales bacterium
GGCTCCTGTTCGCGGATTTTCACAACATCAACATTGTGCTGTACATCGCCATAAATCCACTCCTTTGTGTCGGCTCTTTTGCCCCTGAACAAAATCTCTCTGTTCACAATACCTCTCCTTTCGCCGGAAATCGCCCCTGAGAGCATTTCCGACTTGCTATAGAATTGTGAAAGCCTTTGCTCGAGAATTTCCTTTGTCGTCATTGTGTTCCCCCTCACATCGCCTACTGTGTCAATCCTCCTCATAATCCATAACCACCTTGATCGCTCTGACCAGCAGCTTCATGATCTTCTCGTCCTCATGGCTGCCCTTTTCGGTGTATTCGCCATAGAGTGACTGCTGCTTTCTGCCGACGTCAACCATAGCCACCATGCTATCCCATGAAAAAGCGTCATCTTTGGAAATAAAATAGCTGTTTTCTTTGCGCTCATGTTCCGCGTATCCGGCAAGCCATTCATCAACCAATGCGCCATCATCGCATTTGCCGTGCAGCAGATCAACCGTCCGGTCGATGAAAAGCAGCTTGTCCTGATAGGTGTATGCTTCGTTTGTTCTGTCTGTGAAATCGTGGAATGCCTGCCGTATCTGCGATTCAAAATCTTCGGGAATGTTGTCGAGATCGAAAACCAGACCTCTCGGAAAATGTACTTTCATTGTGATTTACCTCTTTTGTTTGTGATTTTTATTTTCTGTGACGGGTGTGACGGGTTGAAACCTAAAAATAAATACCTTCTCTATAAATATTTTCCTTTTCAAATTCCCTGCGAGAGAATTTATTTTAACCCGTCAACCCGTCACAACCCGTCACGCTTCTTTCCCTATGCTCATCTGATAGGGTGCGTATTCCTGATTCAGACAGATATTGCAGTATATCCAACCGCTTCGGATATGCATTTTCTGATACCGCTTTGCAATCTCAGTGCCGAATTTTGTGCTGCTCATGCAGTATTCGTTGTTGCGGCTGCACCATTCGGAATAAACGCGGTACAAATCGTTGGCTTTGACCTGCCGCCCGGCTTCCACGATGCAGCAGGAGGAAACGAAGGAACTGATCACGTCCATCTCTGCTCTGTACTCTTCGACAGCGGCGGCAACGGCGGCCGGCATACGCAAGCCCTGTTCATTGTAGAGCTTCACGCCCTTCACCGCCCACGCAAATATCCCTTCCAGCTCGCCGAGCAGTTTGTCTTTGAGGTTTCTGTCCACCTTGTCGGGCGGAATATGCACTGTAAACGGAATCATGCGTACACGCCGCCAGATGCCGGTATCTGTGCCGCGTATAATCGGCTTGTGGTTGGTCGCCATCCAAAGTTTGAACTCCGGCCGGAATTCAAATTCTTCGGAATATAATTTCCGCGCCGTCACAATATCATCGCCGGTGAGCTGTTTCAGCAGTCCTTCATTGATTCTCATGCCTTCGTTTGGCTCTACGCTGGTGACGAACCGCGCCCCTTTGAGCCGCGCCACGTCGCTACTGGCGGTGCCGCCGTTTGGACGTACCATAATGGTTTCCGGCTGGATATTGGTCGCGTAATCGCCGCAGATTTCCCGCACGATGTCAAGGAAGGTGGATTTGCCGTTGCTGCCGGAGCCATAGAGGAAGAAGGCGCATTGTTCCGATGTAGAGCCTGTCAGTGAATACCCGACAGCTCGCTGGATATATCCCACCAGCTCCTCATCGCCGCCAAATATTTCATACAGGAATTTCTCCCATAATGGGCATTCCGCGTCCGGTTTGTATTTTATCGGGGTATGCTTGGTAATGAGCAGTGTGGCATCGTGGGGCTGCGTTTCCAGCGTCCGCAGGTCAATGACGCAATCCGCCGTGTTGAGCAGCATTTTATTCCGGTCAAGGTCGTTCGGCGTGACCGGCACATGATGCTCCAGCTCGCTGAGCATGGCATTCTTGGATTTGTTGGAACGGCAGGATTTCAGGTGCTTGCGGAATGCCTTTGCCGTGTCCTCGTCCTGTGATTCGTAGTACTTGGCTTCCACCGACATCCGGGCGATGGCACGGTCGGCGAGCGTCCGGATAAATCCCGTTCCGTCCGTTCGCCATCGGATGCCGTCGTAAATCAGCCACTTCTTTTCGTTGTAGTTGTAGAGGATTTTGCTGCCGAAAAGATCAAGCATCCGCTGTGCGTTGCCCATATCATCAAAGCTGTATGTTTTGATTTTTCCGGTGTCGGCGGTTGCATCGCCACCGGAGGCGATCTCGATCCGGTAATCATCGTCAGTCGGCGGGGAATATACCTTGTCGCAGGTGGCAACCGCCTTTTTGAGCGTGATCGCGCCGTAAGTGGAGCCGCTCTGCTTCCGATCCCATTTTTCCCGCATCAGACCGGAACGCCGGAATAGCCTGTCCATCAGGGCTGTGTCGCGCCCGCACCAGAACGCCAGCATGGAGCAAAGCGCCATGTCCGCCTCGGACTGTGAGGAATACCTGTTTTCCCATTTTCCCGCGTACAGCTCCGAGAAGGCAAGCCCCTGCCGGGAATTCATCGCCAGGTGCAGCAGCTCGTCCTCGGTTCTGCTGATACGCGGACGGCTGGAAGCGGCGGGCGCGGACGTTTTCGCCGCCCGGTGTGCGCCGATGTATTTTTCATAAAGCGGCTTGATCGCGTCGCTGCCGTCGGCAATTTTCCCAAAACAGCCCAGCACATTGCCAGTCATCACAAAATACCGCCCGCTGTCGTACATCTCGACATTCCCGTGACGGCATCCCTCACTTGGGAGCAAACCACGGCAGATAATATGAATACCAGCGCCACTCTGTGAGATTTCCGTATAGCTGCCGAGAGCGGCGGTAAATTCCGCGACAATGTTTTCTTCGGAATATTCGCCGCTCAGAAAATCGGCTATCTCGTCCGCAATGCCGTCAATGTCCACCCCGAAATAGCCCGAACCGCCGAACATGAAGCCGATTCCGACAAATTCCACCGCCGACGCAACAGCGGTGGAAAAATCGCACCATGTGGAAGGGTCGTCGCTCTTGGCTTCCATGCCGGTGCGGGCGTTGATCGGAATTTTCTTCGGCTTTTCCGGATGCTTTGGGTCTTTCACACGTTTCCAGCAGACCCAGTGATTCAGTTGTTTCAGTTCATTGGGTATGCGCTCGTACATAGTGGATAGCTCCTTCAGAATGGCAGATCGTCGTCTTCGACAGGATTCCCGTCTTCATTGACGAGGTCAGGCACCGAGCCTTTCGGGTGTTGCCATGTTTGGACAGGCGGATTCGGCGCGGACGTCTGCGCGGTTGGTGCGGAAAGATCGGATTTGTTGATCCATTTGACCCTGACCTCTGTTTCCCCGCGGTAATCGTTGAAGGCGTGTTCCACAGTGACCTTCACATCCCGCCCCTCGAGGTCGTTGCCCAGGTCATCAAGGGAAGCGTAATTCTTCCCGTTGGGAAGCTGCGCCGCCCGGCACAGCGCCATGAGTTGCTTGAAGCTGAATCCGTCCACCGTCATATCCTCGGCGGTCGGCTCCCTTTTGCGCCAGATTTTATGAAAAATAATCCGCCCCCGGTGCGGCTGCTCCACGTCGTCGCGGATCGCCATGCGTACGCTGAAATATAGCGTGCCGCCCGATGTGACATTCGTGAACGCCTCTGCAATGCGGCATTCGTAAGTACCTGGCGCGACAAGATTCTGCGCCGCTTCATAATTCACTGCAAAATTCATGTTTTAATAATCCCTCCGAACAAGTGCAACCGCTTCCTCCGCACTGCGGCAGATACCGGCGATCGCGCCGTTTTTCTTCATTTCCTGTATAAAATGCTGCTGCTTGGACGACACCCTGCCGCCCGGCTTTTTGACCTCGATGAAGACGGCGCGTCCGTCCGAACGCCTCACGCCGAAGAGGTCGGAGAATCCCGGCGGCACGCCGGTCTGAAAATATCTTCCGTCCGCCGTCCGCCCCGTGCCGACGTTTACGCGAAATATGACGCAGTAGGGGAACACCGCCGCACGAATCTGATTCTGAATATCCTGTTCTGTCATTCAATCAACCCTCGCCTTTTCGCCTGGTAATATGCCCAGCCCGATTTATAATTGTGACGCTTGGCATATTCCAGCAGTTCCTTGTAGCTCTGGCAGTCCTCCGGCCGTTGCAGATCGAGGGTAAACCCTTCGATTCTGACAATTTCGGTTTCCTGCTCCTGCTCGATTTCCTGCCTCTCCTGTTTCGGGAATTCATACCCGCACTGCGGGCAGATTTTCACCGGCTTGCCCTTGTCGTCCAATGCCGCAAATGTAGCAAAGCACTGCGGGCACTGCCTGACGTGCAAATCCTCATTGTTTTCCTTCTTGCGCTTTTTACGCCCCTCCAGCGTCCATGTCCTGTCCTGATCGGGCAGCCCGAACCGCGCATAATTGCCCACATGGTCGATGATAATGGCGCGTTTCCCTGGCTTGTATCGCATACATCTCATGGACTGCTGAATATAGAGCGTGAGCGATTGCGTAGGGCGCAGCAGAATCGCGCATTCGCAGTCCGGCACGTCAAAGCCCTCGGAAATCAGATCGACGTTGCATAATATATCAATCCGACCTTCGCGGAAGGCTTCCACAATGCGCTCGCGCTCGTCCTTCGGCGTTTCGCCGTCGATGTGTGCCGCATCGATACCCGCGTCATTGAATTGCTTTGCCATCTCAATGGAGTGTTTCACAGAAGTGCAATAACAGATTGCCTGTCTGCCGTCCGCGAGCTTTTTATAATACTCGATCACCGAACCGAATACCGCCTTGCGGATCATCAGCTTCTCGACGCTTGCCGTGTCATATTCACCTTTGGAAATGCGGATGCCGGTCAGATCGACGAGCGACGGGGCGTAATAATCGTAGGGCGCGAGGAAGTGATTTTCAATCAGCCACTTGGCGCTCACGCCTATCACCAGCCTGTCGTTGACATCGGCAAGACCGGAGCCGTCAAGGCGCACCGGCGTCGCCGTCACGCCCACCCGCCGCGCTTCGGGGAAGTATTCGTATATTTTCCGGTAGCTCGCGGCAAGGCTGTGGTGGTTTTCGTCGGTGATAATGAGCGCTGGTGGCGGGATTCTGCCAAGCCTCCGGCAAATCGTCTGCACCATGCCGACCGTGCAGTAATGCATATCAACGCCCCAATGATAGAAGGTGTTCCAGATCTGAGCGCACAGCTCCCGACGATGGACGAGGAACAGCACCTGCTTGCCGTTTAACGTGGTGCGCTTTGCCATTTCCGCGACAATGACCGACTTCCCGCCGCCGCAGGGAAGCACAATGCAGGGGGCGCGGCAGCCGGAACGGTATGCTTCCCGCACACCATCAATGAGCTCCGTCTGATACTCCCGCAGCGGCATTTGTCTTCGCCTTCTTCCCGGCTTCACACGCGCATTCGTAGCAGAGGGCGCGTCCGTAGGCGTTCACACTGCGCTGGATAATCCTCTCAGCGGATGTCTTTCCATGCGCAGCAATTGCTTTGCCGCAGTCCGCGCAGACGGTCGGCGGGGGAGTTGTTGCGTTTTTTGCAATAACCCCCGAATTCAGCCACTTGGCAAGATCGCGCCCAAGCTCCGGTGTGATGATCGCGCCGAAGCGGTCAAGGAAGGTCACGTCCTTGCTGGCGGTAGCAATGTGATTGCGGGCGATGTCCAGCACGATGTCAAATTCATACTCCGTGTTGTCCCTCTGAATCGGCGCCAGCCCCATTTTGCGCGGTTCCATCTTTCCCCGGTCGTTTTCCACCAGCGCATATTCCATCTTGGAGCGCATGGTGACAATCACATGACAGTCGGCGGAGAGAATGGAATTGACAAGGGCATTCTGCTCCTTGCCCGCTTCGTTCCATGCTGTGTAGTCATTTTTCCCTTTCTGAGCGGCGACTTTTTCTTTCAGATCAAGAATACCGCCCTCGTTGTTCCATGCGTGGGAAAATGAATCGACAATGACAACGCCATCCGGACCGACTGCCGCCGCTCCCTCGGCTACAAGCGCCTTGTAGCGGTCGGGCGAATAAGGCGGCGTGAGCGATGAATACAGGAATTCCCCCGTCCCCAGATCGTCGCGGCTGGCGTAAAATCTGGCGCGTTCGTGTTCGGTGTCGATCAGGGCGATCTTGCCCCAGTCGTTTGTAATGCCGTAGGCGATGTAGAGCGCGCCGAGTGTCTTGCCCGCGCCGCTCACGCCTGTCAGTGCCATGCGCAGCTTTGCCCGCTGCCGCGTAACTTTTTCAAATGCCATGATGATTTACCTCCTATTTGATGATGACCGATACCGTGCGCACCAGTGACGCGCCGGGGATTTCCCTGCCGCCCTGCAAGGCCGCCTTGACTTTGGTCTTGCTGATTTCCGGCGCCTTGTAGGTCAGGCAGTCCTCCGCGTGTTCTATCAGCCACGGAATGAGCGCCGCGTCGTTCGGAATGCTCACACTCTCGGCATTGTTCCGCACGCTGATTTTCGCGCGGGTTCGGTCGATCTTCTTGATGCCGCAGCGCTGCATATTCTCCAGCAGCATGTTTTTCAGCCGCGCAATGAGATTGCGCTTGGTTCTCGCCCTCGCCGCCATTGCCTTTGCCTCCGCTTCCAGCCCGTCGGCTTCAACCGTCAGTTCCTTGATAAAACAGGCGATATTCTCCGCTTTTTCGTCAAACTCGCCTTCAATGCCCTCCAGTGTGTCAAAGTAGGCTTCGATCTGCTCATCTGTCAGATCGTCGCAGTCGTCAAATGCGTCAAATATTGCGCGGTAATTCTCCGCGATGTCAAACAGTGTCATTGTCGGTTCCCTCTCTTTGTTCTTTGATCAATTCGATAAACGTGTCAAACAGGTCTTCCAGATCGGTGTAAAGCGGTTCCGGCTCCGCTGCGCTCATCGCGTGATTTATCGCCGAATACAGTGCGTCCCGCGCTATTTCAAAATAGGCGTTGAACATGGAAACCGTGGAATTGACTTCGATGACCGCCGGAGGCTTGTCCTTCGCCTCCCGGAGCTGGCGTTCCATGTCCTTGATGATGTCCTGCTGCTTCTTTTTGAAATCGTCAAACTGCTCCTGCAAATTCCAACGCCGCTCCTGCTCTTCGTGCAGCGCCTTGTCCGCCTGTTCACGGTATTCCATCATGTCCCTGTCGTGCTTCTTAGCGGCAATGCGGTACTTGTCTTCAGGCAAAGGGTTGTTTTTTAAATCCTCCAGCTCGGCGGCGAGCTGCTGATTCTTTAAGGCAAGCTCCTGTTTTTCGTATTCGCTCTTTTTGACATACTCGGAATTCTGG
>ONID01000080.1 GCA_900317765.1 uncultured Eubacteriales bacterium
AAACATCCGTGACCATCTTGACCTGCGCGTGTCCCGAATCACCCTGTACCGCCTTAATATCGCCGCCGTTGAGTTTGAGCTTGTAAGTGATGCTCGCATGACGGAAACTGTGGAACACAACCGGAGGCAGATCATTGTCCCGAATCAGTTTTGCCAACGCTCGGTTGATGACGCTGCTTTCTATCGGTCTGCCGCATGAGCTGCAAAAAACAAGATTGAAATCCATATATTCATCGCCAAACAGCTCTTTCAATTCCTCAATTTGCTTCTTTCTTTCGACAAGCATTTCTGCCACTGTCTTTGGAAGGAACACCTTGCGGACGCTGGTTTTGGTTTTCGGCTCCTTCAACACCAACGCCGTATGCGTACTGGCAAACGCGGGAGGAAATTTGAATACCACGCCCTTTTCACCGAGCTGTTCCAATGCCTGACGGTTCACTCGCTGCAATTCCTTGTTGACAAAAACGCTGGCGTAACCGCTGTTAATGCTTTTCTCAGAAATGTCGATGCAATCCCACGTCAGGGCAAGCATTTCGCCTATGCGAAGCGAACAGGAGAACGCAAGGTTGATTGCCAGCGATAAATCGGGATCGTCACATACCGACAACGCCTTGAAAAGCGTTTCTGCCGTCCAAATATCACGCTCAGCATATGTGACCTTTGGAAGCGTCGCGTTTTCTACGGGATTGCGGGACATCAGTTCCCACTTCACAGCCTGATTGAAAGCCGTGCGGAGCAGCTTGTGAATCTCTCTGACTGTGTGAGGCGTAAGATATTCATTGGCAGGTTTGCGGTTGTTGACAACCTTTGATTTGACTGACAACAGGCTTTGATAGAATTTATCCATTGTGCGCGGTGTAATCTCCTTCAACTGCATATCGCCTATCATCGGGTTGATATAATTGTAGATCAACGATTTCTTCGCTTCGTAGGTTGACATACAAAGCTGCCGTTTTCCTGTTCATACTCCACCTGAACCTTGCGTTTCTTTGCCGCGGCATGGGTATCAAAGGTTTCCCATTTCTGCCGTTTGTTGCCGTTCTCGTCCTCGTAGGTGTAAACCACCGAGTAACGGCTTTTTCTCTTTATAATTGACGCCATGATTGTATCCTCTCCTATTCCTGATCGAGCCATGCGTCAAAGCTGCTTTTGACAATGCGAACGCTGCCCCTGACTTTCACTACATCAAACACCTTCTGCCTGATCAGCACATATATCGTCGGGCGACTGATGCGGAGTATCTGCTGTACTTCCGCGATAGAATAGCTGCCTTTGCGGGGTATTTTGTTTTCCTGTGTCATTTCTTTATTTCCTCATTTCTGTTGACTTTCTTGTATCTGCTCTGCGAACGGTACCACTCTTCAAAACTCGCCTTATCAATGCGAAGTTACATTCCAACCTTAAAGTTCTTGATGTTGCCGTTTCTTTTGAGAATCTCGTAAACTGTATACTGCGATACACCGAGC
The DNA here is from genome assembly GCA_900317765.1 of uncultured Eubacteriales bacterium. Taxonomy (GTDB): domain Bacteria; phylum Bacillota; class Clostridia; order Oscillospirales; family Acutalibacteraceae; genus RUG762. The sequence continues at coordinate 1,467 of ONID01000080.1, forward strand.
AAATCGGCCGTCTGCTGAACGGACATACTTGTCTTATCCAGATTTTTGCCGGGCGGTGTGCCGTCCACCTTTTTGTAATGTACCTGATTGGCGTACCATTCCTCAAAGCTGTCTATCATGACGCGCATATGTCCAGCCACGGTAATGACCGTGAAGAAATGCTTTTTGATGAGCCAGTAGGAATCCGTTTTCTTAATACCAAGGATACGCGCCATTTCCGGTACAGACATACTTTTCTTTTTCATCATCTTGCACCTCTTTTCCCGTACCGGACACTTTTCAACCATCTTTCAAAGCCTTTCTTTGGAATTCTGTAATGCCCTCCCACATGCACCGTGGCTCCTGATTTGACCAGCTTATAGGCAGTGCGACTACTGATTCCGAGAATGATCATGACCTCCTGAACCGTATAGACACGCACATCGTCTGGTACAGTTCTTCTTTTTTTCTTCATAGAATTACCTCCATGCGTTTTGATTTGCTCACGTTTCTATGAGCTTGGCTATATCGTAACGCAAACGGAGAAGAAAGTGAAATGTGCAAAATATCTTTTTCAGACCGTTTCGCACACTTGACAAGTCATTTGCTCATCGAGCCACTGGTCAAAGCTCTTTTTGGAAATACGGTAATGTCCGCCGACCTTGACATAGTGGAACACATTGGACTTTACCAATTTATAGGCTGTTGACCGGCTGATACCGAGAATATCCTGTATCTCGTCAATGGTGTAAATTTGCTTTTCGTAACCGATCATCGGCATTGCTTCGGTCTGCTGATTCATCAATGCTACTTTTTCTTCAAACATCTGTATGCCGCCTTTCCATATTGTTTTCGGTATTGGGAACACCTATGCTGACAAGCAAAGGCGTATTGATTTGTTTCATGTATTGCTCGCCAAGAAATGCAATCTTTTCTTTCAGCCGCCGTTTGTCGATTGTCCGTATCTGTTCCAGCAGCACTACGGACGGCTGTGGCAACCCTCTGATATGATTAAAACAGACATGGGTAGGGAAGATACGTCCCACCTTTTTACTGGTAATAGCTGCCACAATAACGGTAGGGCTGAATCGGTTGCCAATGTCATTTGAAATGATGAGAACAGGACGGACACCGCCCTGCTCTGAACCGACAACCGGATCAAGCCTTGCGTAATAAATATCTCCCCGCTTCACTTCTTTCCGCACAATCTTCACCTCCGTAACAGATTTCTTTAAGTACGCTGTGTGCCATATCAGACTTTATATAAGATCAAGACACAGAGCAGTTATTCGGATTAAAATATCTTTTTGCCCAACTGCTCTGTGTCTGATTTTATATCTTAACCATTTCTATTTGTCCTCGACGCCCGAAATGTAACGCGCTTCTGCGCAGGGAAGTCGTCAAACGGTCAGCAGCTTACTGACGCCACGGGAATCTCACCCTGCTGCTCCTCACAGCACCGCATCGCGGGAGTACCATTATGCTCCTTGCAGGTTATGGCGGAATCGGGTGCTGCCCGATATTTTAAGTCGGTGGTTGTCGCTCGCTGCCGGTGGGCAGATCATGGCGTACCGCTTTACACGCTGTTCTATTTCAGATCCACAAGGAGGACGTGTTTGACGAATGGTGTTCAGGGAAACCTCATTTTTGGACACCTCCGGAAAGATTTTTATATTTTGGCATTCTTACTAAATGATCACAGTGTATTTTATGAATTACAACATAAAAATAAAGCCGTAGAAAAACTACGACTTTGCAGCAAAAAAACGATAGACACCCCATATGGACAAACGATAAAAAACATGGTATAATATGAGAAACACCTACAAATATACAAAGATGTATTCCGGCGGAGAACCACAATTTGTGGAGGGAGATGTTTTCCGCATCACAATCCCACTTACAGCAGTGGCGACAGCTATCGTTGGACTTGAAGTTATCGCACCAAATGATGATGCGATAAATGATGCAATAAATGATGCGATAAACCTTTCAATAAATGAACGTAAATTGATACAGTATCTTAAAGAAACCCCGTGCCACCAAGACAGTGATGTCACTTCCCTTGAAATGGGGGTTGCTACCATTGATCGTACAATTAAAAAGATAAAACAACTTGGATTGCTTGAACGGCTCGAATAAAACGGGATATTGGAAAGTGCATTTATGATAGAATAAAGAGACAACAAATCCTGACAGGAGCGTGATACAATGGGCGAAAATGTCAACAGCCGTACCCTGAAAACCCGCAAAGCTCTCCGCAATGCGCTGGCGGAGCTTCTGACCGGGAAGGAGCTGCACAAGGTCACGGTGCAGGAGATAGCCGACAAAGCCGATGTGAACCGTGTGACATTCTACAAGCACTATCAGGACGTGTTTGATCTGTATGACAAAATGGAGGAAGAAACCCTCATCGAACTGGGGCTTCTCGCGCTTCGGCTGGAGGAACTGCCGACAGAGGCGTTTTTCACACAGTTTTTAGACTATATTTCGGACAACCGCGTGATATTCGGCATGGTGTTCAGCCCGAACAGCACGGGACAGCTCCGCGCGAAGCTGTCAAACATGATTGAGGGCATTTTCCGTCAGGTGGAGAGCGAGAAAACGGGAACGCCCATCATGGACAGCCGTCTGTCCTATCTGAGCCGCTACCGTGCGCAAGGGTGTCTTGCCGTGATCTCGATGTGGGTGCGGGACGGTTTCCATGAACCACAGGCGTTTATCGTGAAAACCATTTCCGAGCTTGACAGCAGCACGGAAAGCTGTTCGATGAAAGAAATGAAAGAATGCGAAAGAGCTATTGATTTTTTGGCAGCCGCGGTGTATAACACAGGTAGGAAGAAATCGTATTGCAAACAAAACATGGAGGTGCTTTTTATGACATATACTACCGCTGTAAAAAAGGAACAGTTGAAAGGGATCATTGATACCGAAAACCTGACCGACAGCGTTTTCAAGGTAATTATTTCGCCCATAACGCAAGCAGAAGCCGATGAAATTGAGTTCAAAAGTCTGAAAGGCATTGCAGACAGACCGCTTGACAGAGATGAAGTACGAAAGGAGCGGTTAGGTCTGTGAGAGTTCTTCTTGACACAAATGTTGTCCTTGATTATCTCGGTGCAAATCAGGGATTTACAGACGATGCCGAAAAGGTTTTTGAGTTGGCAGAGAAAAGAAACGACATAAAATTTGTATCTTCCTCGGCTGTGACCGATATTATCTATGTCTTGAAAAGAGCTGTTAAAGATATGGATATCATCAGGCAGAAGTATAAGGGTTTCCGAAGCAGGATAAGCATTCTTTCCGTGACTGAACAAGATATTGACACAGCTTTTTCAAGGAATTAGAAAGACTTTGAAGATGCTGTGCAGTATACTGTCGCAGAATCGAACGGAGTGGATTGTATCATCACAAGAAACAAAAAGGATTTTGAGGAAGACAGTATACCTTGTTACACCCCTGCGGAATTTATTGAAAAATTCCGAGCTTGACAGCAGCACGGAAAGCTGTTCGATACCGCATACAAGTCATAGCCTACAAATAAAACAGCCCGACAGCAAATCGCCGTCGGGCTGTAATCTTGTGATTTAGTTTCTATGTTGTCTACAAAAGGTCACACTCTTACAATATCGGTACGAGCTTGATTTCAACTCCCTCAATACGCTTGCTTTGACCTGTTGTTCCAGCTGTTTCGCCATTCTTTACCCAGTCAAGCCAACCCATGTCTTGGACATGAACTCTGTAAACAACATCGTACATCTTAGCATATTCTCCAGTAAGTTTTATCTCCAGTGCTTCAAGGCGCAAACTCTCCCCTGTGATTCCGGCAACTCCTCCTGAGTTTTGCCAGTTAAGCCAGCCGTGATTCTCGGTATATCCTCTGTATTGGATCGCACTGGTGCCGTCGCTGTTCTTTAGGTTGATTTTTACTCCTTCTGTCCTCAAACTCAGTCCCGTTATACCTGCCGTAGGTGTTTCATCAGAAGTGGAGGTAACAGTATCCATCCAACCATAATCCTCAACATGAGCGCAGTAAGAAAGAGTCGGAATCTGATATTTAGAGCCAAATGAATCATAGGCAATATCACCTGTGGTTTTGCCGTCCTTGTCGGTCAAACCAAATGATTCAACTATACTGCCGTTAAATGTGCTAAAGCGAATGTTTATCTTCTCCGTTGTAGAAGTGCCATTTGATATAGAAGTATCTATACTGCATGGCATATAGCTAAACCCAGAATTTTCGTTCTGGAAAGCCTTGTGATTAGTCCCCTCATAATCAACTTTCACCTTGACCGATTCAAGAAGCACATCTCCTGCAATCTTAGCATCAATCTTACCTGCATAATTCAAAGTTATTGTGTCAATGAGTTCCTCATCACCAGCTTCAATTCTTCCATTTCTATCCATGGACTTGATACGCCGTCCATAAATCTTTACGATACCCTTTTTGTAGCCCTTATTGAGAACATCAGGGTGGGCACTGACTGTGATGTCCGTTGCCTTGCGTGCAACAGTAGCTTCTGTCTCCCAAGTGTCGCCAAAATAGTTTGTACGCGCAATTCTGCCGCTTTTTGCGTAACGTGTGGTATAAGAAATAGGTTTAACGTAACCGTCATATTTGGTACTTTCAGAAGCTTTTTTCAGAAGGTCGTCCATATTTGTTGTCATGAATCGACCAGAAGCCTCAGAAGAACCGCCCAATATAAACACGTTTACTTTGCATTTTGAAAGCTTGGAATGATATTCTGCTTCTGCATTTCCCTCAACCTGACCGCCAAGTCCCGAAGCCTTGACTGCTGCTTTCAGGTCAAAACTCATATCATCGGTCTGAATGCAGGCAACAATTCTCTTGCCATAATCAACAGAGGATACCATGACCGCAGGCGTCTCACTTGAAATCTGCTTCTGCACATCTTCAACAGTAACACCGTCCGCAAACAGATCGGCACTTGTGGTGAGGTCGGCATTTACGGTGTAGAACACCTGTTTAATGTCAACAACAACAGCCTGCTGCTTCGTCTGATAATCCGCTTCGGCGCTGATCTTCAGCTCACCCCACAGCTTTTGGCTAAAATTCATCTTTGCCATGATCTGTTCCGAGGATTCGACCTTTTCGATCGTAGTATTAGCTTGTGCTGCAAAATCCGTATCTTCCTTAAAACGCTGCTTGATCTCATTGATTCCGTTATAAACACCGGACGATTTTGTCGGATTTACCGTTGTAGTGACATTCATACTGTCTCTGACATTTGCATCTGCAATGCCTATCTGTATCTCACTTCTTTTGAAAATAAGCGGTGTCGGATTTCCTGTTACAAGGTTCTGGTCTGCCGCAAGCAGTGCGCCGGGATAGATAACGTTCACATCTGCATTTGCAACACCGAAGGAATCGGGGCTCAAGTTTTCTGTTGAACGTCTTTTCTGGACAAGATATGTTGTTCCGTCAGAGTTTTTAACTACCGAGGTCTTTGTTGTGCCGTCTGTCTCCATGTGTGACAGGAACAGCGTATCTTCATCGTAGTCAAGGCTATCAAAATAAGCATCGATTTTGTCCTTTTCCTCTGTACGGTCACCGACATACGCTCCATACTTCTGGAAACGTCCTGATGTGTCTCCATCATACACACTTGAGATACTGATACCGCTGTCAGAAGCCGCGTAAACTGGCGCCGCCGCGCCGACCGTAAACGTAAGCGCCATGATACCCGCCAGCAGGAACGGCGCAACGCCCTTGCCGCCTGCCACGTCCGCCATCATCTCGTCGGGAATCTCAATGTCATAATCGTCGATGACCCGATCCAGTTCCTCCGCGGTTTTGCAGGCAAGCACCGCCGTCCGCTGTTCCTCGCTCAGAGAGTCCAGAAACGCCTGAATGTTCGTGTTTTCCATAATGAATACCTCCGTTTTTTATCTTGATTATATTTTACTATGCCGAATGGGCAATAGCAATATACAATATGGGTGTAAAGTGTCGCTGTTTTTACAGATACTATCCGACGTGTCGCCGTTTTTACAGATCATGATGAAATTGTAGCCCTATGAATCCGTTCTCTGCCGTTTCACAAGCTCCGCGAAGATACCGCCCTTTGCGATAAGCTGTTTATAGCTGCCGTCCTCCGCGATACCGCCGTGATCCAGCACGATGATTCTGTCGCAATGCCGTATCGTCGAAAGCCTGTGCGCGATAACGATACGGGTGCAGCCCATTTTGTCAAGAGCCTGACTGATCTGCCGCTGGGTGATGTTGTCGAGCGCGGACGTCGCTTCATCGAAAATCAGTATGTTCGGTCTGGAAACAATCGCCCTTGCGATGAGAATACGCTGTTTCTGTCCGCCCGAAATGCCGCCCTGTCCCGCCGAAACGAGCGTGTGCATTCCCATCGGCATAGCCCGTATATCACCCGCTATCCCCGCGACTTCGGCAGCCTCCCACGCATCGTCAAGCGTAGCGTTCGGCGCGGAAATGGTGATATTCTGGAAAACAGTGCCTTGAAACAGGTCGCCGTTCTGCATGACCGTGCCGATCTTACTGCGGAGCGTACACAGGTCAAAGGAATTCAGGTCTTTGCCGCCGTAATAGATTGCGCCCTTTTCGGGTACACGCAGACCCAGCAGGAGCTTGACCAGCGTGGATTTTCCGCAGCCCGTCCTGCCGACCACCGCGATATATTCCTTCGGACGGATTTTCAGCGAGACATTTTGCAGGATATACGGCGCATTGGTGCTGTATCTGAAATAGACATTGTTCAGCTCGATACCGCCGTTCAGTTCCATCACAAGCTGTCTGCTGCCGGACGTTTCCGGCTCTGCCTGCAGAAAGCCGTCAAGCATTTTCAGCGTAGGGTTGATCCTGCCCACAGAAAGAAAGGAATCCGCCATGCCCCTGACCGCTCCGAGCATCGTCCCATAAGCCACGGTAAACGCGATATACTCCGACTGTGCGAGGTCGCTCTTTGCCGCAAGGAAATAAAGCAGTACTGCCGAAAACAGGCTCACCGCAAGCGTCAGGACATTTTCCGCGCGAACCATGAACGGCGGCGAAAAGGTCAGCCGTCTGCTTTCGGTATATTCTCCGAGCCACCGCGCAAAGAAACGCTTTTCCGCGCCGGAAAGCCGTATCTTCTGAATGCCGTTTATCAGGCTGTACCGCGTCTTGGCTTCCTTTGCCCCGAGCGCCATCTGCCTGCTGCCCGTCCGTGAACGGAACAGCGCGGAGAGCACCCCGAAACCGATTGTTATCAGCAGTATGAACAGCGAAGGCGGACCGAGCTGAGGCACGATACAGAATATCTGCGCAAGGTAAAGCAGCGAAGCCAGCGCCGTCAGCCCCGTTCCCGCTGTTGCGGAGATCAGCAGCTCACACAGTTCATCGACAGCCTGCGACACCCCCGCCAATTCGCCCGGGCTTGTCGTTTCATACAAATGCGCGGGCAGACTCAGCATTCGCATCATCAGCGCCGAATGAACAGCAAGTGATGTCTTGTCCTTGATTCGCCGCACAAGGGAGCCGACAACGGTCATCATCAGCTGTACCGAAAGCACCATACACAGCAGGCACACACCGAGCGACGTCAGCAAGGCAGTATTCCGGCTGTCTGCCACATCGGCGGTCAGCACCCTCACGCTCTGTGGAATCAGCATCCCTGTCAATGTCATCATCAAAACGCACGCCGTCAGATAGAGCCAGTCCTTCGCCCTCATGCTGTCCTTGATGTAAAGAAGAAAATCCTTCGAGGTCAGCTTTCCGTGAGGGAGCGGCTTGTAAAAGCAGTAGGCTTCTTCCTCAAACAGCCCTGCCGTTTTTCGGGTGACTTTACGCATCTGCCCTGAACGCTCTTTGAAACGATAGTGTCTGCCGAAGGAATCAGGAAGCAGCACAACAGGCTCTCTGCTGTCCTTCCGGTGCGTGAGCATGACGCCGCAGGCATCTTCAAACCATTTCTTTTCAAGCTTCACTCTGCGCTTCATCATACCGTATTGCCGCAAACAATATTCAAGCTGTTCTTTCCCGTCGGTGATGTGTTCCGGCACCGCAACAGGCTTTAAGCGATAGTATTTCAGTATCTCGTCTATCGCCCGTTCGGTGATAATGCTCTCGTCAAGAAGCTCGTCTGCTGTTTTTTGACCATAGACGATGCCCGCCGCCTGAACAAAGGTGCTTTCAAGAAGCTGCTGATCGTTCTCTTTTCGCTTTACTATCTGTTCCTCAAACCAATTCAATGCCCGACCTCCCGTCAGCGTTATTCGCTTGTCGCAAGCTCCGTGTACCTTCCGCCGCGCTTCATCAGTTCTTCATGTGTTCCTCTTTCGACAATGCTGCCCTTATCAAGCACGATGATTTCGTCGCAGTCGCGGATGGTTGACAGCCTGTGTGCGATGATGATACAGGTAACGCCCCTGTCCGTTATGGACTTCACCACATCAAATTCCGTTTTTGCGTCGAGGGCGCTTGTGGCTTCATCGAGTATGATAACGGACGGATCGGCGGCAAGCACTCTTGCTATCTCCATCCTTTGACGCTGACCGCCTGACAGATTACGTCCGTCAGCCGTCAGCGCCGCCTGATACCCGCTTTCACGCGCCATGATGTCTTCGTGTATCTGCGCGTCGCGGGCGGCGAGTATCACTTCAAAATCCTCGATAGACTTATCCCACATCTTGATATTATTCTTGATCGTACCTTCAAACAGCATGATATCCTGATCGACCACGGCAACGGAACCCGTCATTACATCGCGGTTGATCTCATTTCTGTGTCTGCCGTCAAACAGTATTTCGCCCTCCCACGGCTCGTAAAGACCTGAAATCAGCTTGGCAAGTGTGGATTTACCGCACCCCGATGTTCCGACAAATGCCACTCTGCTGCCTGCCTTTATCGAGAACGAAAAGTCCCTGATGATCGGCTCGGCAAGCCTTGAATAGCCAAAGGTAATATTTTTAAGTTCTATATTGCCTTTCAGCTTGTAGAAGCCCTCCGTCATTCCGTCAGGGGTATCGACAAGGCTGTTGTCCGGTGGATTCTGAAGAATATCCTCCACGCGTTCAAAGTGTGTGCGCATCGTCTGGAACTGTTTCCTTGCACCCGAAACAGCGTATGCGGGAGACATCAGCAGATTCAAAAGCCCTAAAAAAGTCCATACCGTACCGAGCGTAAAGCTGCCCTGCGTCACATATCCGATGCCTGACAGCATGATCGCAAAATAGACGAGTTGTGACAGCAGTTTGGGAATTTTGCTCAAAAATATGTCTGCCCTTTCCGAGCGGACTTTCTGTGCGTTGGCGGCAGCCTGCAAGCCCGACCATTTTTCAAAGAAGGAAGTTTCCGCACCGCTCACCTTGATCGTTTCTATCATGCCAAGTCCCGAAAGTGTTTCGGAGATGAGCTTTTCCCTGTCACGCTCCATAACACAGACGGTATTCTCATGCGTCCTTGCGATAAATCTCGACAGGAACAGGTTTACCGCAAGCACACACACGCTGATCGCCGTCATGGTAAGGCTTTTTCTCAGCATAAGCACGATACACAGCACCGTTGTGACTGTATTTATGACAAGCGGAGCAATCAGATTGGTAAGAGAAGCTGTCAGGCTTTCCAGCAGATCCATACGGATAAAAACGTCGCTGACAGGTCTTTGCGAGAAAAACGCCATAGGCAGTTGCATGACCTTCCACATATAAGTGGAACAGCCGATCAAGGAGAGTTTTCCGTTCGTCCGAAGGTCATATACCGTCTTGACCCAGGCTGCCGTAAGCTGCAATACCGCCAGCAGCATCATCACAGCGGTAAAGCCGGACAGCAGCCCGCCGCCGTGACCATCCAACAGATTGTCTATAAAAAATCCCGACATAACGGGAGCTGTCACACCCAGCAGCGCAAGGATAAGGGAAGCCGCGATGACAACCGCCATAGCCGAGCCTGTCATTCGCAGTTTCTTAACGGCAGCGTACAGAACACTCTGTCTTTTACCGTCGGGCTGAAAATCCTCACCGGGGACAATAATGATCGTGACCCCCGTAAAGGCTCTGTCAAATTCCTCTTCCTCTATCCGGACAGCGCCCTTGGCGGGATCGTTGATATACGCATACCTGCCCCTGAAGCCGTTCAGAACGACAAAGTGATCGAAGTTCCAATGGATAATGCAGGGAAAAACGCCCTTTTTCCGTATGCTTTCGGGATTTCGTTTATACTTGTTGACCGTAAATCCGTAACTCCGTGCCGCCTTAACGATATTGACAGCGCTCGATCCGTCACGGGAGACGCCGCAGTCGGTACGGGCTTTTTCGAGCGTCACCCATTTTCCGTAATAAGCCGCCACCATTGCAAGCGAAGCCGCACCACATTCGAGGGCTTCGAGCTGTAACACAACGGGAACTTTGGCGACCCCTTTGGTGACGGGGCTTTTTATCTTCGTACCCATAAACTACGCCCCGAAAAGTAGCTCGAAGGGGTGAGCTGTTCTGACGACGATACTGACGGAATAGGTGCCGTCTGATTGATTGACGGAGGCATAACCGACGGGCTTTCCGAACTCATTGGCTTCTATGCTCGTTATCATCGCGGCATGATCGTCTATCATCACTCTCATGCCCTTGTCAAGCTGATAGGCTTCATTATCCGCAAGCATGATCTTCGCCTGACCGTCCACGATGACCGCATCACCGTCGGCGGTTATCTCAACATTTCCTGTCAGGCTCCAGACGAGCAGACCGACCAAAAGAACCAATATCGCCGCAAGCAAAAGCCATACCGCAGGCTTTGTGACACGCAGATAATCTGTGAGCTGATCGGGTTCGGATATTCTGTCAAGTGATTTTTGTCTGAATAATACAGGCTGTTGCTCCATGGCTATCTTCCTTCATCTCCATGTTGATTCATATCTGCTGCCTTTTCACAAGTTCTGCGAAAAAACCGTCTTTTTGCATAAGTTCCTCATAAGAACCTTCCTCCACAATATGTCCCTGATCCAAGCACAGAATCCGGTCACAGTTCTGCACCGTTGACAGGCGGTGAGCGATTACTACT
>ONID01000113.1 GCA_900317765.1 uncultured Eubacteriales bacterium
ACCGAATCGGCTTACGAGGGCATCAGCGGTCAGAAGGCGGCGCTCACAGGGCGGTTCGACCTCATTATTACGGATATTATGCTGCCCTACATCTGCGGGGATGAAATACTTCGCAAGCTGCGCGAAAGAAACAATACTCCGGTCATCGTCATTTCCGCCAAGGACACGGTCAGCACCAAAATCGACCTGCTCAAAATGGGCGCGGACGACTACATCACCAAGCCTTTTGATTTAGGCGAGGTTGTCGCCCGTGTGGAGAATGCGCTCAGACGCGCAGGAGGCTCAGCCGCCTTGCAGACCAAAGCCCTCCGGTACAAGGATATAGAGCTTGACTGTTCGGACATGCGGGTAACGGTGGGATGCAAAGAGGTAAAGTGCACCGCCAAGGAGACGCAGATTCTCGAAATGCTCCTGCGGAATCCCGACAAGGTGTTCACCAAAGCCAACATTTACGAATCGGTCTGGCAGGAAGATTATCTCGGCGACGACAACGCCGTCAAGACGCACATCAGCAACCTGCGCAGCAAGCTCGAAAAGCTCAGCCCCGGCAATCAGTACATTGAAACTGTCTGGGGACTCGGCTACAGACTCTACAAAAACTAACGAATTGAGATGAAGTTGAAATGATAGCGGGAAATCCCGATACCTTTGCAGTGATCACCGAAAAGGTGGCCAACTGGCGCACCGACAAAAATGTCAGCGGAATGCTGCATGTGTGCATCAACGGAGTGGCATATCCGCGCAAGCCGCGTGCCACTGACGTTGAAAATGACATCCTCCGCCTGTACGACGAACAGACCTCTGCTTTTTCCCATCCGAAGGTCAGCCGCAAGCTGTTCGGGATGAAGGGCAAGAAGCTTTTTAAGAAACTGAGGGAAATGCGCTTTCCGCAGTATTATTCGTCCGACAAGGCAGCGGATGAAGACCGCCGCTTTGACGCGGTGTTCATCGGTCCGGCCACCGCCGGGTACCATGTGTTTGTGATCAGCGACGGACAAAGCGTCCGCCTGCTCATCGGCAGACGCAAGAAGAAAAAACACGGCGGAAAGCTGCGTTACCTCAACGATGTGATTATCACCGCCGAGGAATACCAGCGCACGGTCAGCAGGCTCTATCTGTTTTACAAGGGAATTCTGGAAGCACCCGCCGAATGACAGGATCCGGCCCTAATTTTTCATAAAAATTTCATATTTCCAAAAATGTCCGTATTTCAGCGTTTTCGATTTAAAAGCCCCTGAAATACGGGCTTTTTTTGCACTTCCTGCCATTTGCATTCGGTTGAATAATGTGTTATAATAGTATCCCGTCAAAAAAAGCAGAAAGGAGAAGAAGGGGTTTTGAGTGAAAAGAAGAATACAGAATACTCCATCCGCATGGGCAGCTGGAGCCGGGTCTTTGCGGTGCCTGCCTGTGTAGTGGACGAGCATATGAAGTTGGCCGGTGCGGCACAGCTTAAAGTGCTGCTCTACCTGCTCCGTCACGGGGACGAAAAGGTAACGCTCGACGCGCTGGCGTTTGCCATCGGACAGAAGCCCTCGGACACGCAGGATGCGCTGGATTACTGGGTCAACTGCGGACTGCTGAGCGAAGGCAGCCTTCAGATCAAACAGCCGAAAACCGACATTTCCGCAAAAGCACCGGACGAACCCGCCGAAGCAGCACCGGTCACGGAAGTTCCCCAAGCGGAGATCAAGAACGCTCTCGGTCAGTCAGCCCCGGAAAAAAAGGCTCCCGTCACGCGGGAAAAGATACGTTATCCCTTTGACGAGTGCATGCGGTATGTCGCGGAAGACGAACAGCTGAGAAACATGCTCACAGCGGTGGAATCCACCCTCGGCAAACAGCTGACGCACACCGAAGTGACCTGCTTTGTCACACTGGTCAAATGGCACGGACTGCCCTGCACGGTCATGCCGATGCTGGTGCAGTACTGCCGGTCCATCGGCAAGCCCAGCATGTCGTACATAGAGGCGACCGGCATCGGCTGGGCAACCGAGGAGATAGACAATTTCGAAAAGGCGGAAAAGAAGATCTCAGCGCTCACTGCCAAGCGCAAGGCGTGGAACACCGTTCGTTCCGCGCTGGAAATACCCGAACGCAAGGCGACCGACAGCGAGCTGAAATACTGTGATCTCTGGATCAACGGGCAGCACATTGAGGTGGAGCTTGTGCGCCACGCCTACGACAAATGCATCAACAAAAACGGAAAAATGAGTTTTGCCTACATGAACGGCATCATCAAGCGCTATTACGAACAGGGCATCACCGACCTCACATCCGCTCTCAAGCTGGACGAGCAGAACCGCGAAGCCATAGAGGCAAGGCGGCAGGCACGCGGAGAAACATCCAAAGCCGGCAAACAGAACCAGGTCTACAGCGAAACCAGCGCAACGGATGACATAGAAGCCATTTTAGACGCGGAATGGGCAAAGGAATTGGCTGCAAGCAGCGGCGATTACAACTACGACGACTGAAATAACAGGCAAGGAGCAAAGAGCAATGGCATATTCACGTGAAGTATACGATCAGGCAAAATTCCTTATTGACTCCTACCGCAGACAGGCGGTAAATGAAAACGAAGAGCGCCGGAAGGCATTTTTTGCGAAAAATCCCGAATATGAAGAGCTGGAACGGGAGATCGCACAGACCTCCATCAGGCTCACACGCGTCATGCTGAGCGGACAGAAGGACATCACCGACACGGTGGCAGAGATACGGGACAACAATCTCGCCATGCAGCGACGTCAGCTCGAGATACTCCGCGAGAACGGCTGCCCCGACGATTACCTTGAACCGAAATATCACTGTCGGAAGTGCGGAGACACCGGCTTCATTGACGGCAAATTGTGTTCCTGCTTCAGGGAAATACTGCGCAAGATGGCATACGAGGAGCTTAACCGTTCCACTCCGCTGGAGCTTTGCTCCTTCCAGAGCTTCTCACTCGATTTCTACCCCGAAAAGGCGGCAAATTCCAACCTGTCTCCACGCCGCATGATGGAAGGCGTCAAACGCCATTGCTGGGATTACGCCAATTCCTTTACCCTGCAATCCCCCAACCTGCTCTTCCAGGGCGGTGTGGGACTCGGCAAGACGCATCTTTCGCTCGCGGTCGCAGCCAAGGTCATCAGCAAGGGCTACGGCGTGATCTACGGCTCGGCGCAGAATTTCTTCAACACCATTGAGAGCGAACACTTCGGCAGAGGCGAGGACAAGCAATACACCCTCAATCTTCTCAAAGGCTGCGATTTGCTGATACTCGACGACATCGGCACCGAATTCGTCACCCAATTCACCACTGCCGTACTTCACGACATTATCAACACCCGTCTGCTGACCCGCAGACCCACCATCATCAGCACCAATCTCAGCATCGACGGGCTTAAATCGAAATACGACGAACGCATCACATCCCGCATTTCGGGCAATTACACCCGCGTGCAGTTCGTCGGCAGCGATATAAGGATCGAGGTCAAGAAGAAAACCATCCGCAACTGAATAGTATACTGTCTTTAATATGTACCGCTCTGCAATGTCCGCATTTTTTGCGCCATTGCAGAGCTTTTTTCATCATCCGGTCAGTTGGCCCTTCGGATGTCCTGATCGTCCTGACCAAGACCGAAGCTGATGGAGATAGCGTGATCAACCTTATCCATCGTGCTGTCTTCCAGACGTCCCATGCATTCCTTCAACCTTCTCTTGTCAAGGGTTCTTATCTGCTCGAGCAGCACCACGGAGTCCTTGTGCAGCCCGCATTCCATCGACTGCACATAAATGTGCGTCGGCAGATGTGACTTCTCGGTCTGACTGGTAATGGCCGCCGCGATAACGGTCGGACTGAAACGGTTGCCCACATCGTTCTGCACGATAAGTACGGGACGCACACCGCCCTGTTCCGAACCGACAACGGGACTTAAATCCGCGTAATATATATCTCCTCTTCTTACATTCATAATATCGGTCATCGTCCTCTCTTTTTTTCACTTCGTAAAAGCGGAATGAACTTTTGTTCCGCAATGTTATTTTTGCCATGACGGGCAAATATAATCACTGTCCGGGATATGATTTTCAAATTATTCACAGTATGATTCTGTTGCAGATGCTCTCTTCCACCTACTAATATATTATGCACCGGGTAATTAATATGCGCATTTTCTGTCGACAACACGGAGAATATTATGAAATAAAGGTAAAAAAATCCCACGGCACCAATCGCTGTGTCGTGGGATATGAAAATATTAGCAGACGAATAAAATCAGTTGCGCCAGTATTCGCGGTCAAGTGTGCGGTAGCGAATGGCTTCCATAATGTGCTGCGAACTGATGATCTCTTCTCCGTCCAGATCTGCCACCGTGCGAGAGACCTTTACGATGCGGTCATAGGCACGTCCGGACAGTTTCAGGCGATCGAATGCCATTTGCAGCACGCGGGAAGCGTCGTCGGTCATGCGGCAGAATCGGTGCAGCGTCGCAGGCGTGATCCGGGCGTTGCAGCTGATGCCCGTTCCTTCAAAGCGCTGCTGCTGGATCGAACGTGCCTTGTTGACACGTTCCCGGATGCTCCGGGAGCTTTCGGAAGGTGTGCTGCGTGAAAGCTCATCGTATTCCACCGGCGGCACTTCGACGTGAATATCCATGCGGTCGAGCAGCGGCCCGGATATTTTGCCGAGGTATTTTGCCACCGCACCGCTGCGGCAGGTGCATTCGCGTGTGGGATGTCCGAAATAGCCGCATTGACAGGGATTCATGGCGGCGATGAGCTGGAAGTCGCAGGGATAGGTGATTCGTCCGCTGCTTCTGGAAATGGTGATCTGATGATCCTCCAGCGGCTGACGGAGGATTTCAAGCGCCGACTTGTCGAATTCCGGCAGTTCGTCGAGGAACAGCACGCCGTTGTGGGCAAGCGAAACCTCGCCGGGTCCGGGAATGCGTCCTCCTCCGGCAAGCGCCACCGAGGATGCGCTGTGATGCGGCGAACGGAAGGGACGCTGACGAATCAGCTGCACGTCGGACGGCAGGATACCGGCGATGGAATGAATTTTCGTCACCTGAATGGATTCCTCAAAGGTCATGTCGGGAAGGATCGAGGGCAGCCGCTTGGCAAGCATACTCTTGCCCGAACCAGGCGGACCGATCAGCAGCACATTGTGTCCTCCCGCCGCGGCTACTTCAAGCGCACGCTTGGGAGCCTCCTGTCCGCGCACATCCGAAAAATCCAGGGGCGGAATGTCCGAGGGCTTGTCGGGAAAATCGGCTGCACTGATGGGGCACAATTCCCTTCTTCCGTTGATGTGGTCTATGATCTCCTTCACGCTGTCGACAGCGTATATCGTAATACCGTCCACCACCGAGGATTCAGCGGCATTGGCACGCGGTATGAAAAGCGACCGATAGCCGAGATCACGCGCCTGAATGGCCATCGCCAGCACGCCGTTGACAGGGCGTACCTCCCCCGAAAGCGACAGCTCGCCGATAAAGGAGCTGCCCTCCGGCACGAAGTCCAACTGACGGGTGACAAGCAGCACTGCCATGAAGATCGGAAGATCGTACAGTGGTCCTTCCTTGCGAATATCCGCGGGAGCGAGGTTGACGGTGATTCTCGCAGAGGGAAATTCAAAGCCGCAGTTGTGTATGGCGGCTCTCACGCGGTCGCGGGACTCCTTGACGGAAGCGTCCGGCAGCCCCACCACCTCAAAGCCGGGAAGGTTTTCATCGGAATCCGCTTCCACCTTCACGCCGTATGCGTCTATCCCGAAACAGCCGAGACTGTTGATCACTGCGAATGCCATCTGTCATTCCTCCCCTATCGGCAGAATAATCTCCTTCATATCCTTGGCGAGCTCATTCTTTCTCGGTCGGATAATCAGACGTTTTTTATTGACAAGCAGCGTACCGTACTGGTTTTCAAAATGATCACGATTGAACTGCTGCTCCATGCGCTTTTTCAGCAGGATATTTCCCTCTTTGTCTGTCACCGTCACGGTCGGAGAATAGTGATTGTCATCCGAAACGCCGGCATACACACAGGCCTTCAGGCTGGTCGTCTCTTTTTGCTTATACAGAACTTCAAAATCGCTGCCCTGCGCAATAATATCCGCCAGTATGCGGTACACAGCGGTTCTCTCGTCCTCGGTGTGACAAAAGTGGGTCGTAATGACATTCACGGCGGATTGCAGATACCATTCGCCGCTTTTTTGTTCGAGTGAATCATAGGTTTCCCGGCTGACGCCCACATCGACATATCGGAACCAATCAAATTCTCCGCTGCAAATCGGCAGCTCGGGGATAAATTTGGAATGACCCTCCGGCAGACGGGTCGTGAAATTGATGTGGAGATAGGAAAAACGCCCTATATCCGGCAGTGTGAATTTCTGCGCCTTGAGTGCGCAGAGCAACCTTTCCGTCGCGGCAAGCGTCCGGCTCGGGCAACAGGACTTGCAGTCGCGCCGAAGGTCAATGCCCTCCGCCGACGTTTCCGCAAAGAAGCGTATATCCTTGATCACACGGCCGTGACGACCGGCGGCGGGATTGGTGGTCGGCTTGTCGGAAAGCCTGCCCTGTCCGATGAATTCCCGTATCAGCGAGTTTTCGGGAATCAGACCTTCGTCGAGGTTCTCAAAGAGCGCAAGACGCCTGATATATTCCTGTGCCTCTGCGTAATAGGGGCTGTCTCCGGGAATGGTGCCGAGTATCTCAATCGCCTTGTCTGCGATCGCGTTGACCTCGTAGATGTGAATGGAATTGATCGTCACGGTGGCTTGCCGTTTATAGGCGGAGATATAGAGCTTTTCACCCCGCAGCACCTGCGGCCACATCTCAAATGTGCGTTCCGGCGGACTGTTTCTGAACTGATAATCCCGCACCAACCGGCGAAGGAAACGTATCTGATGGGCGGAGATGACCGTTTCATCTCCTTCCTTGATGCCCTGCTTGACGCTGATGTAGATCTTGACCATTCTCTCGTCGGGCAGACAGTCGGTGATGATAGGATTGAGAGCGTGTATGCCCTCCACGATGATCACGTCTTTCTCTCCGACATTCAATGGATAACGCTCCGGCGCAGGACCCTTGGCTGCGAAATCAAAGCGCGGCATCATGGTACTTCCCTTTTCCAGAAGCTCGGTGAGACAATGCTGCATCAGCTCAATGTCAAGGGCGTAGACTGATTCATAATCGTATTTCCCGTCGGGAAGCTGCGGT
>ONID01000093.1 GCA_900317765.1 uncultured Eubacteriales bacterium
CGGAGGAAATGGATTGTTTCCTCTCAGAAGTGAAGGAAATCGTCAAAAACAGACAATAATGTTATCTTTTTTCCATCTGATGACGGTCCCCATCGGCGACCGTCATTTTTCTTTAAAAAGATATTGAATTTTGCATCCTGTCTGTGTTATAATAATATGAATTATAATGCTGAATGCAAAGAAGGTAAAGATCATGATAATAATGGGCATCGATCCCGGATATGCTCTGGTCGGCTTCGGCATAGTCAGATACGATCCGCCGAGATTCGTTCCCGTGGAATACGGCTCCATCACAACCCGTCCGGAAGCGCCGTTTGAGCGGCGGCTGGAAACGATATTCAAGCGCATGCTCGAGCTGATCGACAAGCGACAGCCGGAAGCCATCGCCATAGAGAAGCTTTTTTACACCAACAACGCAAAGACCGTCATCGGCGTCGCCGAAGCGAGAGGCGTCATTCTGCTGGCGGCACAGCTCAAGGGCGTTCCGATCTTTGAATACACGCCGCTGCAGGTCAAGCAGGCTGTCACGGGCTACGGACAGGCCATCAAGCCGCAAATGCAGGAGATGACCCGCCGTCTGCTCTGTCTCAAGGAAATCCCCAAGCCGGATGACACCGCCGACGCGCTGGCGATCGCCATTTGTCACGGGCAGAACTGCACCGTCAAAAGGCGGATGCCCAAGACCTATTACTATCAGAAGAACTGAGGTAACGGCGCATGATATACAGTCTCACAGGCAAATACGTTGCCGCGGAACCGAATTTCGTGGTCATTGACTGCGGCGGCGTGGGCTTTCAGTGCTTTACGTCGATGTCCACCATCACGAGGCTGCCGCAGCAAGGCTCCACGGTGACGCTTTACACATACATGAGCGTGACCGAAAACGCGATAACGCTTTACGGCTTTTCGGAAAAGACCGAGCTGAGCTGCTTCAAAATGCTGATCTCGGTGTCGGGCATCGGTCCCAAGGCAGCCATTTCCATTCTCTCCACCCTGACGCCGGAGGACGTTGCCCTCGCCGTCGGTTCGGGAGATTACAAGGCCATCACACGCGCCAACGGCGTGGGACCCAAGATTGCCCAGCGCGTGGTGCTGGAATTAAAGGACAAGTTCAAGAGCATGGGCGCACCGGCAGACCTTCCCAAAGGCGGACAGACAGGCGCGGTCTCGGCTTCCAGCAACGCGGCCGCCGCCATCAACGCCCTGATGGTTTTAGGCTGTCAGTCCTCCGAAGCCGCTAAACTGGTAGCCAAATTGGACGCAACCCTCCCCACCGAGGAAATCATCCGCCTTGCCCTCATCGAAATGGCCAAAGGGATGTGAAGCGCTCGCATTCGCTCGCTAACTGAAAACTGAATACTGAAGACTTAAAAATGAATAATTAAGGAGCGCTTTGCGCTGAATGATAAAAAAATGAAGAAAAACAAGAAAAACAACAACGACAGCGAAATCAAATCGGTATCGTTTGACGATATGGAAATGGAATACCTTGATTCCGACGACACGGACTTCGAAAACCGGATTGTCGCGCCGGAATACAATCCCGAGGACGCGGACACGGAGAATCCCCTGCGACCGCAGACATTGGACTCCTACATCGGACAGGACACCGTCAAGCAGAATCTCTCGGTCTACATCAGCGCTGCGCTGGCGCGTCACGAAAGCCTTGACCACTGTCTGCTCTACGGGCCTCCGGGTCTCGGCAAGACCACACTCGCCGGCATCATCGCGCATGAGATGGGCGTGGGACTGCGCATCACCTCCGGTCCCGCCATTGAACGCCCGGGCGACCTCGCGGCGCTTCTCAGTTCGCTCAATCCCGGCGACGTACTCTTCATCGACGAGATACACCGCCTTTCCCGCACGGTGGAGGAAATCCTCTACCCTGCGATGGAGGATTTTGCCATCGATATTATCACCGGCAAGGGACAGGGAGCCATGAGCTACCACCTGCCGCTGCCCAAATTCACCTTAGTCGGCGCCACCACACGCGCCGGACAGCTTTCCGCGCCGCTGCGCGACCGCTTCGGCGTGGTGCTTCGTCTGGAGCTCTACACCACCGAACAGCTCGCCGACATCGTGGAGCGTTCGGCGGGAATATTGGGCATCGCCATCGACCGGGAAGGCGCGCTCGAGCTTGCTTCCCGTTCACGCGGCACGCCGCGTATCGCCAACCGTCTGCTGCGCCGCGTGCGCGACTTCGCACAGGTAGTGGGCAACGGCGTGATCACCTGCGACATTGCGCGCATGGCGCTTGACCGGCAGGAAATCGACGAATTGGGACTGGACAAGATCGACCGCCTGCTGCTGACGGGCATCATCAAATTCTACGGCGGCGGCCCCGTGGGCTTGGAAACCATCGCCGCAGCCATCGGCGAAGAAGCGATCACCATCGAGGACGTTTACGAGCCTTATCTCATGCAGATCGGCTTTCTTGCCCGGACACCCCGCGGACGCTGCGCCACGCGTTCCGCCTATCTCCATTTAGGGCTGACGCCGCCGGAACAGGCAGGCGTGCCCGAACAGCAGTCGCTCTTTGACTGAACGAATCCACCTTCCGAACCATTCGGAATTGTCAAAAATCTGAAGGGAATGTATATAAAATGAAAATCAAAAAGGACCGATCCGCATTTTACGGAATACTTGGTGAAACCATCGACATATATCAGGCGGAGCACGCCGTCTCGGCGGCGTTTGCCAAATTGGGCGGTTATTCCTCCGCCACACGCGACCGCTGCAAGGTGGTAGTGGGACACGACGACAGCCCCGCGGCGGACATGATGACCTCGGCTGTCTGCGCGGCGCTCTGCGCCTCCGGCGCGGACGTCATCACACTGGGACTGGTTCCCTCCGGCGCGGTTTCCTGCCTGACAAGCATCTGCGAAGCCACCATGGGCGTGATGATCACCGGCGGCAGCTTCGACAGTAACATGAGCGGTCTGAAATTCTACCAGAAGGACGGAAGACAGGTCACCGGCGAACTGCTGCAGGCGATCCACGACGCGACCGACGCCGGCGCTACCGTCGGCTGCAAACAGCTCGGCAGAATTCAGCCGGCTGACCGTGCGACAATCGGCATGTACCAGCGGAATCTGGTCGACGCTTCGGGCTACACCATGTTCGAAAGCATCAAGATTGCCGTGGACTGCAAAGGCAGCGCTTCTGCTCCCTTTGTCAGAACCGTGCTGGAACAGCTCGGCGCCACTGTTTCGTTCATGACGGAAAAAGACGGACTGCCCGGCGTTTCGGGATTTGAGAATCCCTCCGCTCTCATCGACTACGTGCGCGACACCGAGAGCGACATCGGCTTTGCCTTCAGCGCCGACGGAGAAATGTGCATTGTCGCACTGCCAGACGGCAGATTCCTCGAATCGGAACGCCTCGCCGAGGTCTTCGGCAAGGTCTACGGCAAGGCGTACAACAACGAGGAAGTCACCCCCGTGATCATGGTCAGCGACAACTGCCACATTGCGCTGGCTCCCTACATCAAGAGCATGGGTGCGGAAGCCAAGACCGTCACCGGCGATTACAGCTATCTGGCGGAGGAATACGCCGGGTACGATTCGGTGATCATGGCGGTGGACAGATTCAACGGCGTGATATTCCCCCGTCGTTCCTGCGTTCCCGACGGTCTGATGACCGCCGTCATGCTGCTCAGCTGCATGAACCGGATGGGAATGTCCATCGGAGAGCTTGCCTCCGAGGTGCCCAAGCTGATACGCAGCGCAACGACCGTCATTATTCCCGCGGGCGCCTTCATTCCCGTGCTTCGCACCACCGATCTGGAAGAAGAGATACGCGTGCTCCGTTCCTATCTTTCGGGCGACGGACGTGTGCTCATGTACCGTCCGGAGGCAAACAAGGTGGAGATCATCGTGGAAGGCATCAAGGCGCATCAAGTGACCAACGTCACCGAAAGAGCCGAAAAACTGGTGCGTGACAATCTCCGCGTTCCCGACGGCACCTCGGTCTATCGCCGTCCCACTTCCGACGACAGCCAGCCCAAGCAGACCGAACAGCCCGCCGCGGGAGAATAATGCAGATAAGTATCAACGACATAAAGGAAAGCTGATAAAACAATATGAGATATTCGACTGACTGGAAGGACTACGAGCTAATCGACGCATCCTCCGGCGAAAGGCTGGAACGCTGGGGGGACATCATACTGATCCGTCCCGATCCCCAGATTATCTGGAACACGCCCAAGGACAACCCCCTCTGGCGCAAGGCGCATGCGCGCTACCACCGTTCGTCATCGGGCGGCGGACAGTGGGAGGTCATGAAGAAGATTCCCGACGTGTGGCAGGTGCATTACAAATCGCTCACCTTCAACATCAAGCCGATGGGCTTCAAACACACGGGACTCTTCCCGGAGCAGGCGGTCAACTGGGACGACATGACCGCCATGATACGCTCCGCCAACCGCCCGGTCAAGGTGCTGAATCTCTTTGCCTACACCGGCGGAGCGACACTTGCCTGTCTGTCGGCGGGAGCCAATGTCTGTCACGTGGACGCTTCCAAGGGCATGACCCAGTGGGCGCGGGAAAACGCCGCGTCATCCGGACTGGACAAGCTGCCACAGCGCTGGATTGTGGACGACTGCATCAAATTCGTGCAGCGTGAGATCCGGCGCGGCAACCGCTACGACGCGGTGATCATGGATCCGCCCAGCTACGGCAGAGGACCCGGCGGCGAGGTCTGGAAGCTGGAAGAACAGGTGTATTCCCTGGTGGAGCTGTGTTCGCAGGTGCTCACCGACTCTCCCCTCTTCTTCAACATCAACAGCTACACCACGGGTTTAAGCCCCTCGGTGATGAATTATCTGAACGGCGCCATTCTCCTGCCAAAATTCGGCGGCACCATCACAGCCGACGAAATCGGATTACCCGTCACACAGACCGGACTTGTCTTACCCTGCGGAGCGACAGCGAGTTGGCGCTCAAGCGCTCGCTAACTGAAGACTGAATACTTAAAACTGAAAAATGAATAATCAATGAGCGCATTCGCGCTGAGATAATTGATATTGCTAACGGCTATCGGCTGAAAAGGAAGGAATTATGGAAAATATCAGCATGACCACTGACGCCGGCGAGGTGCAGATCTCGCTGCGTGACATTTATTTTCAATACGAAAGCACCGACGAGTCGCCGCCCAAGGAAGTGCTCCACGGCATCTCGCTGGAAATCAAAAAGGGCGAATTCGTCGCACTGCTCGGACACAACGGCTCGGGGAAATCCACCATTGCCAAGCACATGAACGCCATTCTGCTGCCCAGCGGCGGCAAGGTCTACGTCGCGGGCATGGACACCTGTGACGAGGAGCTGCTCACGCAGATACGCCGCACGGTGGGAATGGTGTTCCAGAACCCCGACAATCAGCTGGTCGCCACCATTGTGGAGGAGGACGTCGCCTTCGGGCCGGAAAATTTAGGCGTTCCCTCGGACGAAATGCGCAAGTTGGTGGACGACGCGCTCAAGGCTGTCGGCATGTACGAATACCGCCGTCACGCACCCCACAAGCTGTCGGGCGGACAGAAACAGCGCGTTGCCATCGCGGGCATCATCGCCATGCGTCCCCAGTGCATCGTCTTTGACGAACCCACCGCCATGCTCGACCCGCGTGGACGGCAGGAGGTCATGGACGCGATTGACAGTCTGGTAAAGAACCTCGGCATCACCGTCGTGCTGATCACGCACTACATGGACGAAGCCGCCAAAGCCGACCGCGTCATCATCATCAACGACGGCAAGCTGCTCATGGAAGGCAAGCCGAACGAGGTGTTCAAGCATATCGACATGCTGCGGGAACATCACCTTGACGTTCCGCAGGCCACCGAACTGGCGCAGTACCTTCGCTCGATGGGCTACGACATTCCGGAAGATGTTCTCACCCCGGAGGAATGCGCCCGTGCCATGCTGAACGCCTCGCTCCTCACTGTCCACTAACCACTATCCACTGAAATAACGGAGTATACTACATGGGAATCATTGAAACACACGATCTGCACTTTGTCTACGGCAAAGGCACTCCCTTTGAAAAGGTCGCGCTGGACGGCGTGAGCATTTCCATCGAACAGGGAGAATTTATCGGCGTTATCGGACACACCGGCTCGGGCAAATCGACGCTCGTGCAGCTGCTCAACGGGCTTCTCCGTCCGGAATCGGGAAAGATACTGCTGAGCGGCAATGACATCTGGGCCAAGCCAAAAAAGATAAGAAACGTAAGATTTGAAGTGGGACTGGTTTTCCAGTACCCCGAATACCAGCTCTTTGAGGAAACGGTCTACAAGGACATCGCCTTCGGACCCACCAACAAGGGCATCAGGGACAAGGACGAGCTGGACCGGATCATCCGCACATCGGCGCAGTTTGCCGGTCTGAAGGAATCCCTGCTCGAAAAATCCCCCTTCGACCTGTCGGGCGGTGAAAAGCGGCGCGCTGCCATTGCGGGCGTGATCGCCATGCAGCCCAAGGTGCTGATTCTCGACGAACCCACCGCAGGCCTTGACCCCAAGGGCAGGGACAGAATACTCGACAGGATCCGCACCTACCGCGAACAGACCGGCAGCACCGTGCTGCTTGTCTCCCACTCGATGGAGGATATCGCACGCGTCGCCGACCGCGTTCTGGTCATGAATCACGGCAAGGTAGAGATGTTCGACAAGACCGAGAACATCTTCAAACACGGCGAACGGCTTTCGGAAATAGGTCTGCGGGTACCGCAGGTGACGCAGGTGTTCCTCGAGCTCAGAAGGCTGGGAGCCGACGTACGCACCGACGTCTACACCATGGAATTTGCCAAAGGCGTGGCGCTTCGTTTTCTGGAGTCATTCCGCAGCAAGCCCGCGGTTCCTGCCGAATCGGAACCCCCCGGAACCCTCCCGCAGGAAGCGCAGAAGGAGACTCCGCCTGACAATGCCGCAGAATCGGCGGCATCAAACGAAGGAGGCGAGGCAGAATGATATCCGATATTACAATAGGTCAGTTCATGCCGGGAAGGTCCTTCGTTCACAAATTGGACCCCCGCATGAAGATTATTCTCATGACCGCCATCATTGTCTTCATCTTTCTCTGCAAGAATCTCCTATCGATGGGCGCGATGGTGGGATTTGTCACCCTCGCCGTTCTCCTGTCCCGCATTCCGCTGAAAATGTATTTTAAGGGGCTAAAAGCCATCTGGTTTCTGGTATTCTTCACCGCTGCGCTGAACATGCTCTACATCAAGGGCGAACATGTGGTGTTCCGTTACAAAGCGATAACGTTCTACGAGGAAGCCCTCTGGCAGAGCGGATTCATTGCCATCCGGCTGGTGATGATCGTAATCATCAGCTCCATGCTGACCTACACCACCTCCCCCACCGATCTCACATCCGCCATTGAACGGCTGCTTTCGCCTCTGAAGCTCTTCCGGCTGCCAGTGCACGAGCTTGCGATGATGATGACCATTGCGCTTCGCTTCATTCCTACCCTTTTAGAGGAAACCGAGAAGATTATGAACGCCCAGAAAGCACGCGGTGCCGATCTCGAAAGCGGCGGCGTCATCAAACGCGCAAAGGCACTCATTCCCATACTGATACCGCTCTTTATTTCCTCCTTCCGACGTGCATTTGAACTGGCCACGGCAATGGACTGCCGATGCTACACCGGCGGAAAGGGACGCACACGGCTCAATGTCCTCAGATACCGCTTCCGCGACTTTTTTGCTTTTCTTTTAGTGGGCGGTCTTTGCGCCGGAATTATCTACCTCAACACACTTGCGCCTTCTTTGGTAAGGTAACATATAAATTAATGATAAAACAGGCTTTCACTGCTTTGATTTTTCCGTGATGGAAGGAGCGGTGGAAGCCTGTTTTTGTATTGAGTGCGGTTGTTGATGGCTTGGCGCGGGGATGGTTTTGGGCTCGGCGCGGGGGCGCGGAGGCTGGATAGGTGGGGAGAAATTGTCGAACTTCATTTTGCTTTTTGAATGAATTCGCTCTCCCGTTTCCGGGCTTTGGGTGCTATGCCCGCGTCGCGGAGCTGAATATGGCTGCGCCATCCGCGCACCGGGTCTTGGCGGTTGTTTTCTCGACGGGTTGAATTGGGTGCTTTGATGGATTGAGGGTTTATGGGGTGCGGATAGGGTTTTGGGTGCGGTGAGGGAAATATTTTCTTTTTTATTTCTTTTCAGGAAATGCTGCTAATGATATCGTAGGAAATTCCTGTTACGTCACATGCTTTTTTCTTTATTTTTCTTCTTCCGGATGGTGGATCGATTGTTTCTTGTTGATCATCTTCATCGTGAAATACGCCGCTACTACAAGTGCCAGAATGACAAGGTTGATTCCGAAAACAAGCGGAAGATTGCTTCCTTCTTCGTTGAAAGGCGTATCAGAACCGGACACATCGTCTGTCAGCGAAACAATATCTTTTGCTTCCGAACTG